>JBBRKX010000012.1:0-16930 GCA_038231675.1 Chthonomonadales bacterium
CGCAATGCGTCGCTGATTACCTGGCGTCCGGCGGCTCGGAAGAGGAATTGATGGCGCTTCTGGGCAAGGCGTTATTGCGGGAGGATGCGGAGTTCCACACCTTTCAAATGGTGGAGGCCGGGTTCCGCCAATGTTCCCTGCTGCGAGACCCTGAAGAGCGCAAACTGATCTTTATCGCGAGGGCCCGCTACCTTGCCGCGCACTCTCCTACCTCGCGGGCGTCCGGGCAGACCTACCAGACCGCCGTGCGCCTCCATAAAGGCGAAGCCCTCTATGCCGACTGACGGAGGCCATCGTGGCAGACCTTTCTGCTCGAAACAGAGAGTATATGGAGGAAGTTTCTCGTCGGGAGACAGGGCGGCATGGTATCCATTTCCCTGCAAGTAGATAGCTGTAACACGCTGGAAGCAAACGAGTTAAAAATAACTTGACAGAGGCAGAGTATGTGTTTATACTCGGACACATTGCAACGCTATCCCTCGCCCGGCGTTTCTTGCGGAGCGCGGAAGAGAATTCCACCGTCCAGAAACACGCCGTTGTTTGCCGGCAGCGACGCGCAGAATGTGCGCGTTTGAAAGGGCATCCTGATGAAACACCTTCACGCGGAAGTGCAAGAATTTCTCTCCTCGGAGCCGAAGCAGCTCTTTATCGGAGGCAAGTGGGAAGATGCGGCCACCGGCGAGACCCTCGAGGTACGGGACCCGGGAACCGGCAAAGTGATCGCGTATCTTGCGGCCGGCAGCTCCGCGGACGTCGACCGGGCCGTTGCCGCCGCGCGCGAGGCGTTCCGTAAGAGCGGGTGGGCGACGATGCCGGTCAACGACCGGGCCGTCATCCTGCACCGATTGGCGGACCTTGTCGACCGGGACCGCGACATCCTGGCGCAGATCGAATCCCTCGACGTCGGCAAGCCGGTGGCGCAAGCGATGGCGTTCGATATCCCGAACGTGGCGCAGACACTGCGTTACTATGCGGACCTCGCCGTCCATACCCGTCGCGCGGAGCCTATCGCGGTCTCCGGTTTCGAGGCGCGGTCGATCCGGGTTCCCTACGGTGTCTGCGCGTTTATCATTCCCTGGAACTTCCCGTTGCTGCTCGTTGGCTGGGGAGTCTCTCCCGCTCTTGCGGCAGGCAATACCGTCGTGATAAAGCCACCGGAAGACGCCGCCCTGACCACCCTCTATTTCTGCGAGCTTGCCAGGCAGGCCGGCATTCCGGACGGCGTCCTCAACGTCGTAACAGGATACGGCGAAGACGCCGGCGCGGCGCTTGCCCGGCATCCCGGCATCCAGCGCATGTCCTTTACCGGCTCTCCGGAAGTCGGGCGGCTGATCGCCGAAGCATGTGGACGCAATCTCGTCCCGGTAAAACTGGAGCTTGGCGGCAAGGGCGCGGCGGTCCTGTTCGACGATATCGACATCGATGCGGCCGCCACGTCTCTTGCCGGAGCGATCACCATGAATTCCGGCCAGGTCTGCTGCACCGCGACACGGTGGATCGTGCATGAGAAGATTATGGATCGTTTTATCGGGGTCGCCAGGGCCGCGCTATCCAGCACGCGGATCGGACACGGGCTGGATCCCAAATCACAGATGGGGCCGGTGATCAGCGAGAAGCAGCGGCGTCGGGTCTTGCACTATCTCGAACGGGGGGAACGCGAGGGAGCGGACGTTCTGCTGCGCGGCGGCGTGGCGGAAGCGCCGGGATGCGAAGAGGGCTTTTACGTAAAGCCTTCGCTTCTGGGAGGCGCGCCGGACAATATCTGCGCGCAAGACGAGGTTTTCGGCCCATTCGCGTTCGTTATGCCCTTTTCAGACGAGCAAGAGAGTATCGACCTGGTCAACCGCTCGAACTACGGTCTTGCAAACAGCGTCTGGACTTCCGATCTGACCCGCGCCAATCGTGTCGCCGAAGCGATGTCGGCGGGCAACAGCTGGATCAACGCCCACAACGTGTTCGCGCACGGTGTCCCCTATGCCGGCTGCAATCTCAGCGGCATGGGCGGCGGCGTTCTCGGCCCGGAGACGCTGATGGACTATCTCCGCCCGCAGTCGATTGTCAGGCCCCTCGGTTAAGAGAGAATGGAAGCAGCGGTGGTTCGCGTTCCGTGGCTGCGGGAGAGGGATAGGAATGTCGACAGGCTATTTCCATCGGGTGACGAGTCAAATGGCGACGCGCTTTTGGATCAACAATCCGTCCGCCGAGGAGATGGAGGAAGCAATCGCGGCGGGCGCGGTGAGCTGCACCACCAATCCAACGTACGGCGCAAAGTTGCTCAAAAGCGAACCGGATTATATTTACCCTATCATCGACCGTGTGATTACCGAGACACCGGATGATGACGAAGCGGCCGATCGAGTTTGCGAAGCCGTCTCGGCGCGGCTTCTCGCCGGCTTCTTACCTTTGTATGAACGCAGCAGGGGCAAGTCAGGCTTTGTAACGCTCCAGAGCGACCCACGCAAAGACGAAGACGCTAATGAGCTCATCCGCGAGGCTCTGCGGTATCGGGCTCTTGGTCCCAATTTCATGACGAAGGTCCCCGTCACGAAGGCGGGCCTGGAAGCCATGGAGGTCTTGATCGCGGAGAATATACCGCTTTGCGCGACGGAAGTCTTTTCCCTCGCCCAGGCGGCATCGGTCTGCGACCTTTACGGGAATGTAACCAAAAAGACCGGCAAGCGACCCCCCATTTACATCACGCACATCACGGGAATCTTCGATGAATACCTGGCAAACGTCGTGGAACGCGATCGTATCGATATCTCGTCTGAAGCGTTAGGTTGGGCCGGGGCGACTGTCGCTCGCAGAGAGTACCTTCTGCTTATGGAGCGCGGCTGCAGGGGCACTTTGCTCGGAGGCGGGGCGCGCTCGACACGACATTTTACGGATTTTGTAGGCGGCGAAGTGCAGATCACGATCAACTGGAGCACAGCGCGAGAGCTAATCGATACAAACCCGCCGGTCGTGGACCGGATGCTTCTGAAAACGCCTCCAGAAATCGATCGGGAGCTTTCGGACAAGCTTTCGGACTTCCGAATGGCAAGTGGGATCGATGCACTTTCGGTTGAAGAGTACGCGGGCTTCGGCCCTGTCCAGTTCTTTCGAAACAACTTCATTGCAGGCTATGAGCGTCTGTTGTCGGCTATAAGCGCTCGCCGGGCAATGGCGCCGCTAGCGGTTGCCGGCAGACGTTAGGAGCATAAGGGTGTTCAAAGGATTAGATCATGTCGCCATACTGGTCGCGGATACCGAGGAAGCGCTGCTGGTGTACCGTGACCGATTGGGCCTGCCGGTCCTCTTCAGCGAAGTGGTGAACAATGGGTCCGTGCGCCTGACTCACCTCGATATGTGCAACGCGCATCTGCAGCTTGTAGAGCCTCTAAATGAATCCAGCCCTTTGTTTAACCAATTGAAGACCGTTGGGCCGGGGCTGCATCACTTTTGCTTTAAGGTGGATAACGTGGAGGCCACAATGGAAGAAGTTGGAAGTCACGGTTTGGGCATGGCGCAGGCTCATCCGCACCAGGCGCCGTTGGGCAAACGCGCCGCCTTCCTCGACCCGGCGACAACGGGCGGCGTGCGGATAGAGATTACCGGAGCATAGGGAAAGCGAAGCATGAGAAACCCTTTGCGCCGACGTTTACGGGACAAAGAGACCGCCTACGGCCTATGGGTCACGGTGGAGAGCCCCAGCATCACGGAGTGCGCGGTCGCTCTGGGGCTGGACTGGGTCTGCATCGATATGGAGCACGGTCACCAGGATTTCAGCGAAGTCATCAACCACCTACGGGCGGTACGCGGATCGGAAACGGCGGCCCTGGTGCGCGTGCCGGGGATAGAAATGAGCGCCATCAAACGCGCCCTCGATATGGGCGCACACGGCGTCATCGTACCCTACGCCCAAAATAGTGACGATGTCGAGACCTCCTTCCGGTATGGGCGGTATCCCCCGCGCGGGGTGCGTGGAGTCAGCGGGGATCGTGCCGTTGCATGGGGACTGAACGCGCGGGAGTATCTTTCCCACGCGGACGAAGAGACATTGATTATCCCGCTGATCGAGACGCGCGGAGCCGTCGAGGATATCGACGCCATCCTCGAGACGCCCGGACTTGAGGCGATCTTTTTCGGCCCCGCAGACATGTCCGCCTCATACGGCTTTCTGGGCGAGTGGGAAGGGCCCGGGATCGCCGGGCGCATTCTCGATGTGAGAGCGAAAGCGGAGGCGAAAGGGATCGCCGCAGGCGTTCTGGCCCGAAGCGTGGAGGATTCCGTGCAGAGGCGCGACCAGGGGTTCGGTATGGTGGGGCTTGGCGCAGACATGTCCCTCTTGATCCGGGCAATTAGTGCGAACATGGCGGCGCTGGGGCGCGAGGAAACACTTAAACCATGGGATTGACGGAAGAAACCCGATTGGAAAGTCGCTTCGACGTAGGCATCACGCGTGATTTCTTGACACCGAACGGCCAACTTGCGTATGCCGATATCGGAGTGGGTCTGCTCGAATCCGAACCGCGATGCCGATACACGTTTTTCGAAGAGCATATGAATCCCGTTCGGCCGGAGCAGATCGCCGCGCTGGACGCCGTTCTTTCCCTGACCCCGGGCTGGACGGCGGAGACCCTGGCGCGAGGCGCGGAGCGTTTGCTCATCGTGGCGCGGTTCGGCGTAGGCTACGACATGTGTGACGTCCCCGCTCTCACCGCCAACGATGTCCTGCTCACCATCACGCCCGGCGCGACCGACCTGCCGGTGGCGGGCGGCATCCTGGGGATGCTGCTGGCGCTCACCCGGAGGCTCTTCACGAAAGACCGGCTCGTTCGGGAAGGGCGCTGGCATGAGCGGGCGCAGTATCAGGGAATGGAGATCGCGGGCAAAGTCCTGGGCATCGTCGGCTTCGGGGGAGCGGGTCGCCAACTGCGCCGCCTGGTGGAGCCGTTCGGGATGAAGGTCCTCGCGTACGATCCCTTCGTTTCGGATGCCGTTCTGGCGGAGTGTGGCGTGGCGCGAGCAGCGACATTGCCGGATCTCTTCTCACGTTCGGACTGCGTTTCCATCCACTGCCTGCTGAATGCCGAAACGAAGGGGCTTATCAACCGGGACCTCTTCCGCCTTATGAAGCCGACCGCCTACTTCTTCAACGCGGCGCGTGGGCCGATTGTGAACGAGAAGGACCTGATCGAAGCGCTTCAGAGTGGATGGCTGGCGGGCGCCGGGCTGGATGTATTCGAGCAGGAGCCGCCCGCACCGGACAATCCGCTGCTTGCCATGGAGAATGTCCTGCTTGCCCCCCACTCCGTCTGCTGGACGAACGAATGCTTTCAGGCGATGGGGGAGTCGGCTGTGCGTTCCATCCTGGACGTACTACATGGGAACACGCCGTTCGGCCTGTTGAATCCGGAGGTGCTCGAGCAAAAAGGGTTTCAGGCGAAGCGGCAAGCGCTGGCCGACCGGCTGCGAGCCTGATCACGGGAGTATGCGGAGGGAGACGTTATTGTCCGGCAATCGACTAGCGGGCCGTGTCGCGCTGATTTCCGGCGCTGGTTCCGGCATCGGGCAGGGAATCGCCGAGCTGTTCGCCGAAGAGGGGGCGAAGGTTGTGCTGCTGGAACTGGATGAGGCGAAAGGTCGCCAGACCTGCGCGCATATCCGCGATGCCGGCGGAGAAGCGTTGGTGGTGCAGGGGGATGTCTCGCACGAAGAGGATGTGCAACGCGCCGTGGCCCGCACGTTGGAAGCCTACGGCGCGCTGCATCACCTTGTCAACAACGCCGGGATCGTTCTCGTGAAGCCGCTGGAGGAGTGTAGTGGAGAGGAGTGGGACGCGGTGATGGCGGTCAACCTGAAATCCGTCTTCCTGACGGTCAAGCACTCTCTCGCCGCGCTCAAACAGGCCGGGGACGCGACCATCGTGAACATCGGCTCCGTGTCCAGCTTCGTGGGCCAGGGACAGACGCCCTCTTATGTCGCCTCCAAAGGCGCGGTCATGATGCTGACAAAAGCGCTCGCGCTGGACTACGCGCGTTTCGGCATCCGGGTCAATTGTGTGTGCCCCGGCATCACCGACACCCCGCTGTTCCGTTACCATGTCAGCAAGACCCCGGATCCCGAGGCCACCCTGGCGAGCCGCGCGGCGCGCGTCCCTTTAGGCCGCTTTCTTACGCCGCGTGATATCGCCCGGGCGGTGCTCTATCTTTCCACGGACGACTCTTCGGGAATCACCGGGATCGCGCATCTGGTGGATGCCGGCTATCTGGCGGCAGCGGAATGGGACAATCGAATCGTGTGAGGCGGTCAGGATGAGTGATTTCGCTATGCAATCGGAGGCCCGGTATGAAACACAAACTTGCCTGCGCGGACTTCACCTTTCCCCTTCTTTCCCATCCTCAGGCGCTGCAACTTATCGCGATGCTGGGATTCGATGGGGTGGATATCGGCTTATTTGAAGAGCGGTCCCATCTCTGGCCGTCGCGCGCGTTCGCGGAGCCCGCAAAATCCGCGCGGGAGTTGAAAGGTGCTCTGAACGAGGTCGGGCTGCATCCGGCGGACATCTTCCTGCAGATGGCTCCCGACTTTGCAACGTACGCCATCAATCATCCCGACGCCTCTCGGCGTCAAAAGGCCCGTGACTGGTTCCTGTGCGCGCTCGATTACGCAGCCGCGTGTGGGTGTCGGCACGTTACGACGCTGCCCGGCGTGCATTTCGAAGCAGAGCCTTATGCGGATTCGCTTGCCCGGTGTGTGGAGGAACTGAACTGGCGAGTCGAACAGGCCCGTGCGCGGGACATCGTGTTTGGTGTGGAAGCGCACGTCGGATGCCTTGTGCCCACGCCTCCCCAGGTCGAAAAACTGGTCCAGGCCGTTCCGGGCCTGACCCTCACCCTCGACTATACGCACTTTACCCGGGCGGGCCTGCCCGATTCGGCCGTGGAGCCATTGCTGCGTTATGCAAGCCACTTTCATGTGCGCGGCGCGTGCGAGGGACGTCTGCAAACGGGGTTCAACGCCAATACAATCGACTATGCGTGCGTCGAGGCCGCCATGGAGGCGGCGGGGTATGCGGGGTGGGTGGGAATCGAGTATGTGTGGATCGATTGGGAACATTGCAATGAATGTGATAACCTCTCCGAGACCATCCGTTATCGTGACTTTTTTCGGGAAGCGGCCAATCGATAGCCCGCATTAAAACAACACAAGGGGATTTTTCATGAAGCGAGTAGGATTTGTGCTGAAAGTGAAGCAGGATCTGCTGGAAGAGTACAAAGGGACGCACAAGAACGTGTGGCCGGAGATGCAGCAGGCGCTGCGGGACGCCGGATGGAAGAACTATACGCTCTTTGCGCGCGAGGACGGAACGCTCTTCGGCTATTTGGAGACCGAGGACTTTCAGAAAGCCCTGGCCGCAATGGATGGCCTGGAGGTCAACACGCGGTGGCAGGCGTCCATGGTGCCTTATTTCGAGCAGCTGGAAGGTCAGCGTCCTGATGAGGCGATGCACGAACTCGAAGAGATTTTTCACCTGGATTGAGAGGCCACTCCTCACGCTCTCAGAGCTTCTTTTCTCGGATCGAAGCGATCTCCGTAACAGCGTGGACCTGCTTCTGGCCTCGCGTACAAAGTCGGTCCGGTGTTTGCGGAACCAGCGAGAGAAGATCTGCAGGAGCCTGTGAACCCGGGGCGATTTCGGATCCAGGAGGTCTATTCCGAAAAAGAGACATTGCTGCCTTCCTCATCCCGGTATCCCTATGGATTGGTTTCCAGTCGGCTTTTAGACGGCAGGGCGAACGAAACGTTACCAGGCTGATGCTGCCGTAGCTTCCGGGTTGACATCGATCATCCTGATTGTACTAAAAGAATCGCATCGTCGCCTGGCGACCGGTTCTCAGGGGAGAGAGCGGCGATAATGTCGCTACCCTTACCCGACAAATCGAGGGAGGCAGTAGGCGTGGTCTGCCCCGCTCACGAACATTCGGAGCGGGGCAGATAGAGGGGGATCTACTTTGGGGTCAGCAGGAAGGCCATTGTCTGCAATTTGCCGTTGACAGGGATCTGTCCCGTGCCGACAATCATGCCCTTGTCGTTGATCGCGTTTGCGGATACCAGGATCCAGCCCGTTCCGGTGGGAATGAGACTGTTCAGGTCCTGTACCTTCAGGCTCTTCCAGACTACCGCATGGAAATTTTGCGGAAAGAACGATGAGCTGAACGCACTCCCGACAATCACGCCGCCGGCGTTGATGGAGGAGGCAGCGTCGTTATCGGACGGACTGGTGTCGTATCCGGGAAGAAACTGCCCGTGCGAAGTCGGACCTGGCCAGTAGACCGCGCCGCCACGTTGCAGCGTACCACAGATCTGACCACTTGTGTTGATGCTCATACTCGACGCCGAAGCGTTGTTATTGCTAACAAGGGCACTCGACTCCAACGGGGTCGGATTCGCCTGGTAGTTCTTCCAGTAGGAGAAACTGATCGCGTTGGAGTGGTACGTCCATCCCAGGGTCTGTCCGTCGGGGCTGATGGCGAGCGGAGTGTCGTAGATTCCGAGGGATTTCATCGTGTAGGGCGTTTTGGGATCGGACCATGCGGTAGTAATCGGGCTAAAGGAGTCCGATGTCTGTCCGACGATTACCCCACTGTCGTTGATCGCATAGGCAACTGGACCGCTTCCCGCAAGTGTCTGCGGCTGAGAGGTGGAGCTCTGCCACAACACGCCTCCGAGGTTGCCGCCAAATCCGACGATCTGTCCGCTGTTGTTCATTCCCAGGGCCGAAAAGCCTGAGGGCTGGAATGGCTGTGTCACTCCGGGGAGCTTCTGGATCGCCGAGGATGCACTCTGCATAAAGACAGGGAGATGGCTCGCATCCGACGTTATCCCCAGAACCTGCCCGTTGTTGTTGATCTGAACCGGGGAAAAGGCGCCCAGATTGATCGGGACGTTATAGGTAGGCGTCGTACCACCCGTACCCGTACCCGTACCCGTGCCCGTGCCAGTGCCAGTGCCAGTGCCCGTGCCAGTGCCTGTGCCAGTGCCTGTACCAGTGCCCGTACCGGTACCTGTGCCAGTGCCAGTGCCTGTGCCGGGGTTACCTGTGATGGTGTCGTTACTGCCGGCGACGAGGCCCGCCAGAAACGTGTCGTGAATGGTGTCCTTGGTGCCGTCCGCATTGACGATATTCACGTTGCCGGCGCTGTCCGCCGTGGCGGTGGAGGTGCCCGTCCCTGTGCGCAGGGTCAGGCTCATGGAGCCATTGAGGAGCGAAAGGGATCCTGTTCCCGTCCAGTTGTACGGCAACACCAGGACATCGCACTGCAACTGCTGGGAAAGGTTGCCGTGTACGTTGGTCGCCTGGATGGTAGCGCCATCCTCTTTGATTGTGATTGCGCCACTGACATTGAACTGATCGTCGAGGCCCAAGTCGATGTTGCAGACGACATTATTTCGGAGAAGCGTGAGGACGCCTTTCAAGGAGTTCGCGCCGCTCTTACCGGTAAAGACGAGCGTGATACTGCCCTTGCAGGGGATGTTCCCGGCGGTGATATTGACGACGATCGGGATCGTGACGGGATAATTTGCGTAATCGGTCCCACCACTCGGCAGCGTCATGGTTACGGAACCGGCGGGCTGCGTACCTGCGGCATCGACGAAGAAGTTCACGGAGGCCGTCGTTCCACTGATGACGCCGCCATCGGCGTAAAGATTGAGTGCGGCCACGAAATTCAGGGTCGCGGCGCGCGTTCCCGTGGTTTTTCCTGTTGCGGTTGTCTGATGGGAGATTGCTATATTCCGAAGCGCACTGCCGGTAGGACTGACGAACTTCAAGGCCATGAAGGGATAGGCGACCCCCGACCCCAGCGCCTGGTAGGACGCGACGGTTGCGGCTCGAAAGCCGGCATTTCCCTGCAATAGAGCGGGTCCGCCCCCGCCTCCCCCACAGCCGACCAATCCCAGGATGGCCCCGAAAAAGAGCGCAAAAGCACCCGACACAGGGCGGAATGAGCCTTTCCATCGACTCGCTTTAAGCGCAAGCCGTTCGAATGCTATCAAAGATTTTGCTAGAGAGGGTCGTTTGAACACCATCATGAATCCTTTCTACCTAAGCAGGAATCGCAGCTAAAGAAAAACACTCGCCTGGTGACGTTGAAGTAAGTGAGCGCACTAAGTCGATCTAAAAATCCGGGATGAATCATGTAAAAGGGGAGTTCGCCGGGAGCAGGCGGGCTTGAGCGGCGTCAATGGAAACGCTACCATATAGTCACCCCATTTGTCAAGACAATTTTTGCCCTGTTTTAAGGTGGATGGCCGGTCGGGTGGAACATGCTATTCAGCCGGGCTGAATCGTCACGTGTCTGGCCCATGACCATGCGATGGTTCGCGCGCAATGCGGGAAAAGGAATAGTGCGATCGTTTGGCGAACTGACGACTACTTTTCGTTCCAACGATCGGTGATGTAAATGCCGCAGACCCCGGAAGACAAAGCGCGGGAGCAGATCGAACAGCAATTGATCGCTGCCGGATGGGTGATTCAGGACGCCGGAGCGATGAACCTTATCGCGGGGCGCGGCATTGCCGTGCGTGAATTCCCGCTGGCGCAGGGGCATGGCGAAGCGGACTACCTGCTATATGGCGACCGCAAAGCGCTCGGTGTCATCGAAGCGAAGAAAGAGGGCGACACGCTAACCGGCGTGGAGGCGCAGACGGAGAAGTACGGGGCCGGGCTGTCGCCTTCGCTCCCCGCCTGGAACCGTCCGCTCTCCTTTCTCTATCAGAGCACCGGAATCGAGACACGGTTCACCAACGCTCTCGACCCCGATCCTCGCAGCCATGCCGTCTTCACCTTTCATCAGCCATGGACTCTCATCGCCTGGGCACAGGGGCGTTCCGGGGTAGGGATTGCCGCAGCCGCTATACAGGAAGGCAAAGCGGAGTACGGCGCGCCCTCCACGCTGCTTCGCCGCCTTCGCCGGATGCCCACTCTCCTCACCGAAGGAATGCGTCCCGCCCAGATCGAAGCGGTCCACAATCTGGAGAGGTCGCTGGCGGAGAATCGTCCCCGCGCTCTGGTGCAAATGACCATGGGCAGCGGGAAGACCTACACCGCGGTCGCGCAGGTTTATCGGCTCATCAAACACGCCGGGGTGAAGCGCGTCCTGTTTCTGGTGGATCGGGGCAACCTGGCGCGACAGGCATTGCGCGAATTTCAACAGTACTCCACTCCGGATGATGGCCGCAAGTTCACGGAACTGTACAATGTTCAGCACCTCCAGTCCAATAAAATCGACGATGTGTGCCGCGTTTGCATCACCACCATCCAGCGCCTCTATTCCATCCTGAAGGGCGACCCGGACTTTGACCCGGAGCAGGAAGAGATCTCCGCAGCCGACGCCGCGCCCACGCTTCGCACCTTCAAGGAGAAACTGTTCACGGAGATCTTCCCCGGCAGGACCGAAGTCCCCAAGACGCTCGTATTCGCCAAAGACGACAGTCATGCCGACGATATCGTGCGCATCTTTCGAGAGGAGTTCGGCAAGGGCAACGACTTCTGCGAGAAGATTACGTACCGTACTTCGACGGCGCGGATCGTGGACCCTTTGACCGGGGCCGTCACCTATAAAAGCACGGGCATCAAGCCGGAAGACCTGCTGTCCGCGTTCCGCAACTCCTTCAACCCGCGCATCGCGGTGACGGTGGACATGATTGCAACCGGAACGGACGTCAAGCCGCTTGAAATCGTTTTCTTCCTCCGTGACGTAAAGAGCGCCAACTATTTTGAGCAGATGCTGGGTCGCGGCTCCCGCGTGATTTCGTCCGATGACCTGCAAAGCGTCACGCCGGACGCGAGGGCCAAAACGCGCTTTGTGATTGTGGATGCGGTGGGGGTGTGCGAGCGGGAACGGGTGGACACGCCTTCGCTGGACCGTCAGCCGTCGGTGCCGCTGAAAAAGGTGCTGCAGGTGGTGGGGATGGGCGGCACGGAGGAGGATGTTGTTTCCACCCTTGCCAGTCGCCTGGCCCGCCTGGATCGCCAGATCACCACCGAGCAGCGGAACGCGCTTTCCGAAGCGGCGGGGCAGCCGTTTCAGGAGGTGATCCGCGCCCTGGTGGATGCGGTGGATCCTAATCACGTGGAAGCGCTTGCCGGTCAGCAGTTCGCCCTGGAAGCGCTAACCGACGAGCAAAAAGCACGGATCAGCGCGGATGCGCGTTTCGAGGCGGTCACGCCGTTCCTCAACAATCGGTTCCGAGATCTGATCCTGGATACGCAGCAGGACAACGATCAGGTGATCGACCGGGTGTCGCAGGACGAGGTGCTGTTCGCCGGAGCCAGTGAGGTGGCGAAGGATAAGGCGAAAGCGCTCACCCAATCGTTCGCGGCGTACCTGAAGGAGCATCAGGCCGAAATTACGGCGCTGCAGTTCCTTTACTCGCGCCCGCAGGGCAAGCCGCCCACGCTGAAGCAGTTGAAAGAACTGGCGGTGGAACTGAAGCGGCCCCCGCGCCACTGGACGCCGGAAGCGCTCTGGCAGGCGTACGCGATTTTGGAAAAGACGAGAGTGCATGGCAAGCTGCAGGCGACCGCCGACCTGATTTCTCTTGTGCGCTTTGCGCTGGAGCAGGAAACCGTGCTGGCCCCTTTTTCCGAGACGGTGAACGATCGCTTTGTGCACTGGCTGTCCGCACAGGAAGCGGCGGGCAGCGTGTTCACCCCGGAGCAACGTCAATGGCTGACGATGATACGCGACCACATCGCGGGCAGCCTGAGCGTGGAGCCGGACGACTTCGAACTGACTCCGTTCAGCGAGCGCGGCGGCCTGGGCCGCGCTTCTGCGTTGTTCGGTGATCGTCTCCGTGTCCTATTGAATGAGCTCTCGGAGGCGCTGACGATATGAATGAACTATCCCGCTGGCTCACCTGGAAAGAGACGCAGACATTCGAGCGCAAGTCTTGCTACGACAAAAGCAAGAAGCCGCCCGAGCGCCTGCATGCTCGCGTGGTGTCCGACTTTATCGCGGAAACGCTCGTCGCGATGGCGAATGCGGATGGGGGCGTGCTGCTTGTCGGGCAGGAAAACCTGCGGACGAATGGAGACGACGGCGGGGGCGAAATTACCGGGGTGGAGTATAGCGCGGCAAGCATGGAGATGCTGCGTACCGCGCCGTCCCGTCTGGTGGGGCCTCCTTTGGATAATGCCGTGGTTCAAATGGTTCAAGAGCAGGGCAAGACCGTGTTTTTATTTCAGGTGGCATCCAGCCCCGTCGCGCATCATCTGACCGATGGGCGCTGTCTGCTGCGTGTGGATAACCATAACGCGCCCTACAGTCAGGAAAAGGTCGCCCAGTTAAAGCAGAGCCAGAGTCCTTATGAGCGCCGCCCTGTTGCAGAAGCGAAGATAGCGGATCTGGATGTAGAGGCGATGGACTGGTTCGCGGGACGCATCGGCTGGACAGGCGATCATAAAGAACTCCTGGAGGAGTACAATCTGTGGAACGGCGAAACCTTGAATCGCGCCGCGCTGCTGCTCTTCGCAAGAAAGCCGTTGCGATGGCATGACCATCCGGGAATCACCTTTGTGCGCTACTTCGGCACGACACGCGGATTAGGCAATGATTACCAGGCCACGCCGCCGCAGCGCATGAACCGTCCGCTGGTGCGCTTGGTCGAGGAGGCGTACGCAGTACTGAGAGGTCAGATTACGGTCCGTGTGGAACTACGCGACCTATTCTTTGAGAATCGGTCGGACTACCCGGAGTTTGCCTGGCAGGAAGCGATTGTCAATGCCGTGGGGCATCGGGACTATATGATCTCCGGAGCGGGAACGGAAATCTGGCTGTTCGATGATCACATGGATATCCGCAGTCCAGGAATCCCTCCGCAGCCGATTTCCGTCGAGGAGCTACTGCAGGCGGCGGAGACAGCGGGGCGTGGACTGCACCTATCGCGCAATCCGCTCATTGTCCGCGTGCTGATCGACGCCGGTTATATGCGCGAGCAGGGCAAGGGTATCCCGCGCATGTTCCAGGTCATGGAGGAAGCCGACCTTGCACCACCGGAACTGGCGCAACAAGATTTCCGCTTTTTAGTGACGTTGCGTAAGACTCCCGTCTATGATGCGGAAACCCGGCAATGGCTGCAGCAATTTGAAGAATTGAATCGAGACCAACGGCGCGTTCTGGCCTTTGCGCGTTCGCGAAGTATGCAGTTCACGAGCCGCGATCTTCAGAAGCACTTTGGCCTGAACATATATGCGGCGTCTCAACTGATACGCTCCCTTGTACGCAAGAACGTTGCTCGCCTGGTTGAGAAAGGTAGGCGCATTTATGAACTCGTTGATGCGCCTTCATCTGGGGATATCCCTCCTGAGCTCGTTGTATTACTGCCCAAGTTTAAAGGGCAGCAGATGGTGACACGTAGAGAAATGCAGGAGGCCTGGAGTTTGCCGCGTCATGCCGCATATCTACGGGCGCGAGAATTAGTACAGACTGGCTGGCTGGAACTCACCGGAGCTAGACGTGGATCAGGGTATCGACTAACGGACAAGGCGAAGATTGCAACAGTCTAAATGGCTTTTGCAACAGTCTCAGCGAATTGGGTGCATCGTGGGATTGTTGCAATTCGACAATAAAGGAGTTGCAATCTGAAGTATCCGCGAAAACATGACAGCTTAAAACTGAAATATGACATCCTAAAACAGTAAGTGACAGATTTAGGGTGTCATGATTAGGCAAGAAGTCAGATTTGGATGATTGAAATGCCTCACCGCTTATATCTTGCAGGCCCAGCGTTAATCTTGCAGTCTAAAATAATTTGCAGCGCGTTTAGACTGCAAGATTAACCCCAAGTTTGCAATACTCTAAATGCGTTTTGCAACAGTCTTAGCGAATTTTGATGCAATTTAGCCTGTTCCAAACTGCGGTTTCAATTCCACGATGGGACGAGAAAGCCATGAACGATTGAACCAGAACGAAAAAAATGGTCTCCCGCGCGGCTGGACGTTGACAACGCTCGGTAATGTATTGCCAATTAGTTATGGAAAAGGTCTGGTTAGAGATCAAAGGCAGGCCACAGGCAATATTCAAGTATTTGGGTCTAGCGGAATCGTAGGTCGGCATGATGAAGCTTTGACAAATTCTGCCACGCTTGTCGTTGGCCGTAAAGGTTCAGTGGGCGAAGTTTACTACTCGTCACTGCCCTGCTGGCCAATTGACACAACATATTACGCCGAAGCGAAGCCGAATCTTTACTTACCCTATTATTACTACCTGCTCTCTTCACTTCAGTTAGGCCGTCTTGACAAATCTACCGCAATACCGGGCTTGAGCCGCGACGATTACAACCGCATAAAAGTGAACATCGCTCCGCTTCCTGAACAACACCGTATCGTCGCGGAAATCGAAAAGCAGTTCTCGCGCTTGGATGCCGCCGTGGCTGCCCTCAAACGGGTAAAGGCAAACCTGAAGCGTTACCGCGCCACTATTCTTCATGCCGCTTGTGAAGGTCACCTCGTTCCGACTGAAGCCGAACTCGCCCGACAGGAAGGCCGCGATTACGAATCCGCCGACGTTCTTCTCCAGCGCATTCTTTGCGAGCGCCGCGCCCGATGGGAAGCCGAACAATTAGCGAAAATGGAAGCGCAGGGGCGACTGCCGCTCAACGACACCTGGAAAGCGAAGTACCAGGAGCCTGCTGCGCCTGATACGGCCAGCCTCCCCGAACTGCCGAAGGGATGGTGTTGGGTGTCGTTTGAGGCTCTTACGGTCAAGATTGGTGATGTTGACCACAAAATGCCTAAACCAGCGGACACTAATATTCCCTATGTCAGTACAAGAGACTTTCAAGGTGAGAATGACATCAATTTTGAAAGGGCAAAGCGCATATCGCAGGACGACTATACTGCTTTATGCCGCAAAATAAAGCCAGAACAGGGCGACCTTCTCCTGTCGCGCTATGGAACTGTTGGCGAGGTACGGCACATCAAAACCTCTTCACCTTTTCAGGTTTCCTACAGCGTTGCTATCATCAAGACCCTGAACCAACCTGTTCTGAACCACCTCCTTGTATATATCCTACGGTCAGACGTAGTTCAGAAACAGATTAAGAGAGACATTCGCGCAACTGCACAGCCGGATTTAGGATTAGAATACATTAGGCAGTTTGCAATTCCATTGCCGCCGCTGACCGAACAGGAGCGCATTGTCGCCGAGGTGGAACGACGGCTGTCCATTGTGGACGAAGTACAGGCGACCGTCGCCGCTGACCTGAAACGTGCTGAGCGGATGCGACAGGCAATTTTGCAGCGCGCGTTCTCCGGTAAACTTGTGCCGCAGGACCCGAACGACGAACCAGCCAGCGTGCTGCTGGAGCGTATTCGAGCGGAGCAAGAAGGAAAACAGAGCGCAGGTGCGTCTATAAAGCGGAAAGGAACCAAACGTGGCGGTACCGAAGTTTACACCCCGCAGTTATTTTAATGCCGCAAAGGAACACCTTGGCATGGCCGTTCGCCTGGAAGAAAAGGAAGAGTACTTTGCCGCTTACTATTTTGCGGGCATTGCCGTGGAAGCGATTCTGCGCGCTCTGAGCGGAAGATCGGGAGAACCCTTTGATGGCAGGCATGACATTCAACACTGGGCAGGCAAGGCGAACCTGCTTCCAAAGGGATCGGAAGAGAAACAAGATGCGTTTCGCGCTCAACTCGGGGAACTGAACCTGCGATGGCGCGCGGATCAGCGTTACTTCACCGCGAAAATGCTTGATACGTGGCTTCATCATATCGATATTGATGGGAAGATACGCGGCGATCGTGTCAAACCAGCCTGTGGGCGTATGTTAGAATTGGCAAACGATATCGTTGGTTTAGGAGTGATCCGATGGAACAACAGATCCTAGATGCATTGCGCTCAGAATTTCCCGATGTGACCGGCAGCATGGAATTGGAGGA
>JBBRKX010000013.1:0-16635 GCA_038231675.1 Chthonomonadales bacterium
GATGGCGTGAGGTTCCAGGCCACATCGTGAAGTTTCAAATGGCCCTCAGCGTGCGCCGCCGGCAGCAGAATGCCGGCGGGAGTGAGGTGGCATGCAGGTACGGAGGGGACAATCGTTCTGTTACCCGGGGGGCGGTTCGCCTGGCCTGCCACCGGGCTGGCCTGGACCGGGCCCGTGCTCTCCACGACCCGGTTCTCTGCTTCGTCTATCCCCCCGGTGCGACCGCATTTCGGCTCGCATTTTGGCGAACTGGTCCTGGTTCAGGATCTTGCGAAGCCTTTCTTCCGTCTCCGTATGGACCTTGAGAAGCTTCCAATGTACATCCGTGATCTTCTTACGCAGATCTTTTTCCTGTACACGGTCGAAGGTATAGGAGTCGTAGGTCTCACCGAGTTGCTGATAAAGTGCGTGCAACTGACCCCCGAGATCCCGCCGCTGCTTTTCGGAATCCGTCACCATCTGTTCGATCTGGCCTTGTTGCTGGACCGTGATACCGATGCGTTGACGGGCTGCTTCGCGCTCCTCCGGAGTCGGAGGATGCCCCGGAAAAGAATGTCCTGGACCATGCATATTGGGGTCCTGGCCCGGACGCTGGGCCCACAACAGGGAGCCTGATAGGAGCAGGCAGAGCATCATTCCTATCCGCAATGGCTGCTGAATCACTGTT
This sequence comes from Chthonomonadales bacterium, assembly GCA_038231675.1. Taxonomy (GTDB): domain Bacteria; phylum Armatimonadota; class Chthonomonadetes; order Chthonomonadales; family Chthonomonadaceae; genus JBBRKX01. The sequence goes on from JBBRKX010000013.1 coordinate 668, forward strand.
TCGAACCTCCCAATAAGATCGCACTCTCCTCTTCACCGGTACTCTGGAGATTGGCGACGAGAGCCTCGCTATCGATGGTTCGAAGCTGCCTATTCTTGTTCACCATTTGGACCACTTCTTGCTCCGCCCGGGCGTCGATCATCCTGGAGTGGAAAGCGCCCCCCTTGTTTTCTGTCGGCAAGAGCGGCCGGCCGACCTGTAACATCAGCATAGCCGCGCAGGCCGCGAACGCCATGGCCGTCCCGCCGTAAACCCATGGCCACTTGAACGGGGTCCGTCGTGGCTGGGGCGGGAGTCTGCCTTCCAGGCGAGGCCACAGGTCCGGGATCGCCGAGACGGGAGCGAATTCCCGAAACATGCTTCTCAACTCGCCCTCTTTTTCCTCTTTACGAGCGCACTCAAGACATAGGGCGGCGTGCGCTTGCATACGGGATTGCAATGTGGGCGCGAGTCGGCCCGCCACATATTCCGCCAGATTATCCTCAAATTCGTGACATTTCATAGTGTGGTACTTTCACTTTCCGTATCCATAACAGCGCGTAGACGCTGCCGCGCCCGAGTAAGCCGTGTCTTGAGCACTTTATAGGAGACCCCTGCGATCTCCTGGATCTCCTCGTAGCTTCGTTCTTCCAAATAGTAGAGGATCAGGATTAGCCGGTCGCTTTCGCTCATCTTTCGAAGCGCTCGTTCCAGATCTCGATGTTTATCCTCGCGATGCAGGCGTTCAAGCGCTTCTTCCTCGACATTGCCCGTAAGGCCCAGAGCGCCATGGCCTTCGTTCCAGGGATCTTCCTGGGGGCGCGACTTTTGCCGCACATGCATATCATGGGCAAGATTGGTGGCGATCCGGTAAAGCCATGTCGACACCGCCGAACGAAACTGAAAACGTGGCGCGCTTTGCCAGGCGCGGATGAAAACGTTCAGCACCGCCTGCTCGGCATCGTCCGTCGGGCCCAGGAAGCGCGTCATAAAACGGTATAGCGGGCCCTGATAACGCCGTACCAACTCCCTGGCCGCCTCACTTTTTTCGGCCGCGCAGAGACGTAACAACTCCTCATCCGAGAGACTTTGCACGTTTACCGCGGAGGGGAGAGTGGGTCTGTCGGCACTCTCCGGAAGCAGATCGATCGCGCAGGCTTCTTGCATTCTCCTCCATCCATTTGCTTTACCGATAGTTTCCACGTACGAAATTTGTGAATAGAATATAGGATCGCCGCCCTGCCGGACGCCGTTGGCGATTGATTCTCCGTGTATCGAACTATTAGACCGCTCCTCTCCGCATTTGGCAACAGAGAACGGGATAAGGAATAAAGAATCGAAATCTTCGGCCGTAGATGTGTTGCCAACTCTTTGTAAGGCCGGTCTAAGAAGATAACGGAACATTATTCCGGCATAAATACGGTCGAGACGGCGCGGGAAACGTTTTCCATGCCGCCTTCCAACCCCCAGAACATGGTTGTGAAATTTCAAGGAGAAGCATAGATTATGAAGCGAGCTACAAAGGTGTTGGCATCTCTTGCAGGCATTGTCCTATCCGCGACGATGTTTACCACGGTGGTGCAGGCGCAGGCTCCGGCCGGCGGTGGTGGCGGTCAACGGGGCGGCGGTCGCGGCGGTCGCGGCGGTCCAATGACCCTTGCGCGGATGCCCATTGCATTGATGAAGTCCACTCTTACGCTTACCGATGACCAGGTAACCAAGATTACCGCTATCCAGACGACACTGCAAACGGACACGGCGGCTTTATTTCCCGCGCCCGTTCCCGGCACGCCGCGCGATCCCGCCGCCTTTGCGGCGAACCGCCAGAAAATGACGGATCTGAATACGCAGGCCAGCAAAGATATCCTCGCGGTGCTCACCCCCGCGCAGAAGGCCACGGCTATGGCCTATTTGAAGGACCTTCAGATATACGCCGCCGCCGGCATCCCCGTGGGGGCTCAGAGTGAAATCAAGCTGACTGCGGATCAGAAGAAGCAGATCCAGGCCATCCTCACGGACGAGGCCCAGAAGACGAAGGACGCGACTGCGGCCGCTGCGGGCGACCAGGCCAAACTCCGACAGTCACGACAGGACATCCGTAAGGAATCCACGGACAAAGTGGCGGCCGTGCTGACGGCGGAGCAGAAGACCGCGTTGGAAGCGTACATAGCGGCGCATCCGCGCGGCCGGCGTGGCGGAGCCGGCGCACCTGCCCCTCCGGCGGCGCCCGCGACGCAACTGTTCTAGTCGGTAATATATCGATCTCGACGGAGGCAGCGCTCTTTAAAGCGTTGTCGAGAAGGATCGAAGAACCTGAAGCAACCCGCAGCCATCATAATGGTCGCGGGTTGCTCCGGCGTTTCCCATACGGCGAGGCGTAGCGTTTACCCCCTGGGACCGCTTTCAACCTCGAAAAGGCGGCGTGATGGAATAGGCGCTAAGCCGACGGCCGAAGCGCGTCGATCAAATACTCCTCGTCTGCGACGACATCGACGTAAATCCAGGATGTCCATCCGTTGCAGGACGGCATCCCCAGGCAAGTCGAGGCGACCTTGTGAATGGAGCCTCGCACGCCGTTCGCGGTGATCGTCCCATCCGCGTTCACCGTGGCCACCACCGTCGAGCGCAGAAGCTTGAGTTGTGCGCCTGTCTTTACCTTCCCGGTTTCCACCAGCGTTAGAAAGGGCACTCTGCGTTTCGGCGCCCCGATGAGCGCCCCACTCACATCGGTCAATATAGGGTCTTCCACACTCGCGGCCCTGCGCCGGGCGACGGTGATATAGGTTTCCTCGCGGTCCATCGTGATGAACCGCCTGCCCAACCGTTTCGCGACCGCCGCAGTGGTTCCGCTGCCGCAAAACGGATCCAGGACGATATCTCCGGGGTTTGTGGTGGAAGCGATCACGCGCCGCAGCAGCGCCTCCGGCTTTTGCGTGGTGTGAACCTTCACGCCGTCCAGCGTTTCTCGCTCGCCGCCGGAGCAGATGGGGAAATACCAGTCCGAACGCAGCTGGCGGTCGTCGTTCGCGGCCTTCATTTCCCGGTAGTGGAACGTGTACCGCTTTTGATCCTGCGACTTCTTGGCCCAGAGCAACGTCTCATGGGCATTGCAAAACCGGACGCCTTTCATGTGGGGAAGAGGGTTGTGTTTGATCCAGACGATGTCGTTCAGTACCCAGAAGCCGAGGTCCATCAGGACCGAACCCACCCGATAAATATTGTGGTACGAGCCGATGACCCAGAGCGTGGCGGTGTCTTTCATGAGGCGACGGGCGGCCATGAGCCAGGTACGCGTGAACAGATCGTATTCGGCGAAGGAATTGAACTTATCCCAGGCATCGTCCACCGCATCGACTCGGGTCATGTTCGGTCGCCAGAGGTCGCCTTGCAACTGCATATTGTAGGGTGGGTCGGCGAAAATAAGATCGACGCTCTTGGGAGGAAGCGCATTCATTATCTCCACGCAGTCACCGAGTAAAATTTGATTGATCGGCAGTTCGGCCATGGTCCTCAACCCGCGTAACGTGGCGCAAATAAACCTTAAGAGCGGTTGCTTATATTATCGCATGCATACCTGTGGTTTCGGTGCCTGCATGTGGGAAGCCGAGGCCAGGTCGTTTTCGGCTTTGCCCGGAAGGCGATGCGTCAATCGAACATGGGTTCCGCGCCGATGAATTGCGCCAGAACCTCCACAATCCGGCGCGCCCCATTTTTGTCGAGGCACCAGACGACGTATTCCCGCTCCTTATCGATGCCGAAATCCCGGACAAAGCAGATCATGTAGATCCGCATGCCGTTCTTGTCTTTCAAAGGCATGATCTGCACCTGTGATATGGTGCTCAGGCGGCATATTTCCTCGCTGCCGATCGTATACCAGTCCGTCGATAGATCAAGCGTATAGGAGTCAAGCCGCCGAAAGTGATTTCGATAGGCGATCGTGATCGTCATGACCGGCCCGATCAGGAGAGCAATGGCGCCTGGAAGCGTGAATGTTCCGTGCCGGACGATGAGGGTGGGCGAGTAGACGTAGATCTGGCCGCTGATCAGAAAACCCAGCGCGCAAAGGAGCAAGCCGTGCAGATACCGGATGCCACGGCGAATGGTGATGACCATACGGGTGTCATCGTGGGCAAACCGGATGCCGGCGATGTCGAAAGTATGCACGTTGTCTGCCTTTTCGAATCGACGTTGCCCCGATGAGGCCAATGGCATACCCCTTTCTTCTCCTTTCTACTATGTCCCAATTCGACATATCCCTTGGAGTTCCTGCCGAGGACAGGGGACGAGAGGGAACCTTTTGGCGCCGTGAACCGATAGTTTAGGATTATGGCCGCGTAAAGCCTTGCCGAGACGGCCGGAAGGAAGTGCAACATGTCGGACCAGGAATTGGAAAATCAGGGACAGCGCACGGAAATGCTTCCCAATGAAGAAGCCATCGGAGATTCGAGCCATCCGGAGACGATGGAAACGGACTTGAACGGCGCGTCGACCGCTGTGGGGGTGCCGCATCCCGAAAATCGCGAGCGCACGCCCCGGGATAAAGAGAATGCGGAGGATATCGTCGTTCCCGAGCTGGATGACTATGATGAGAAGCCGGCGGACGACGAAGGGGCCTGAACCACCGAAACGATGCGTCCATAATTTTTCTATTCGACACAGACACGGATCTTGGCCGTGGTCCATTCAAAGGGTTCTTCGTCATCTCCCGTGAGCCGAATGGCAACCGGTCGAAGATGCGTTCCTTTACGACAATTCCTCTTGACAGCGGGCTCTAACCAGTGTATAATATTCCTCGCGCGTGGAGGGAATGCCGAGATCGGCCGAACGTCTTATGCGCTGGAAATCTGCGGGTGTAGCTCAGTGGTCAGAGTGCCTGCCTGTCACGCAGGAAGTCGCGGGTTCAAGTCCCGTCATCCGCCTTTTTGAACCTTAATGACCCAGATAGCCCCTTGAAGCATTCGCTTCATGGGGCTATTTCAGTACGCCAGGTGGTTAATGGCCGAGCGGTTAAAACCGCGCCTGCAAGCACCTGTGGCCAGCGGTTAAAACCGCGTCTATAAGTGCACCAAGTCCACCTGCGTGGACTCCCTTTGACGTGCGCTACATCAATTGAGCGGGCTGAAGCGGCGCGCCGTGAAGGCTCAGGCATTCGCAAAGAAAGTGGTCGGCGATGGAACGCCGCTCAAAGCAGACGCGTTGCGGGAGCGATTCGAAAGCTGGCTGAAAGAGCAGATCGGGAACGACGACAGGAGCACCGTGCGATTTGTACTGGAGGAGGAAAGCTAATGGCTCGTTATTCCATTCTGACACGGTAAAATAGAATAGCGAATGCGTAAGTCCAGTAATTAGAATAAGGAACGCCGGCATGGAAAGAGGTCCACAAGGGCACGTATACATCAATCGCGTTTCGGGGGAAGCATTCCATTCCTATATTCCCAACCCATTGCCGCCGGATCCTCCCATTGCGATGGACAACGCTCTCATCGATATATTGGAGCGAGCCAATCGCGCGCTCGGTCGTCTGGATGGCCTGTCGGTCCTTTTCCCCGACATTTCCCTGTTCATCTTCTTCTACATTCGTAAGGAGGCAGTCCTCTCTTCGCAGATCGAAGGAACACAGTCCTCGCTATCGGACCTGCTGGTGTTCGAAAGTGACGAAGCGCCCGGAGTGCCGCTCGAAGACGTTAAGGAGGTCTCGAACTATGTGGCGGCGCTTACCTATGGGATAGAGCGCATTGAAGCAGATGCCCCGCTTACTCTCCGGCTATTGCGCGAAATACATGCGATTCTTCTTTCGGGCAGCAGAGGAGCTGACAAGCAACCTGGAGAGTTCCGTCGCTCTCAGAACTGGATTGGCGGCTCGCGCCCAGGAAATGCACTGTTCGTTCCTCCGCCCGTACATGAATTGCTGCCCTGTCTCGACATGTGGGAAAAGTACTTGCACGATATGCCGGCCCGAACGCCGACTCTTATCAAGGCGGCGCTCCTGCATGTACAGTTTGAAACCATACATCCTTTTCTCGATGGCAATGGACGCCTGGGCAGGCTATTTATCCCGCTGCTGCTGTGCTACGAAAAGGCGCTGAGCAAGCCGCTGCTCTACATAAGTCTCTACCTCATGGCACATCGGGAGACCTACTACCGCCTGCTTCAGCGTGTGCGAACAGAAGGCGATTGGGAAGAGTGGCTGACGTTCTTTCTCACGGCAGTTGCGGAGACTGCGGAAGAGGCGACGCGAACCGCGCAAACCATCTTTCGCCTCATCGACTCAGAGCGGTCCGCAATCGAGAGCATGGGTCGTGTGGCGGGCAATATGCTGCGATTGCATCACTGGATGCAGAAAAACCCGGTATTCAGCATTACCGCCGCTGCTGAGAGCCTAAAACTCAGCATACAAACGATCATTAACAGCATCGATCGCCTCAAGGCGCTCGGAATAGTTCGAGAAATCACCGGGCGGCAACGAAAGCAGGTTTTTGTCTACGACACTCTATTGAAAGCTTTGAGCGATTAGTGGATCCTCCAGTTTCTCTCGATTGCAAACGGCGCGCTCACGGAACTGGAAACGCACATTTTGATTGCCCTGCGTCTCGGCTATCTTGATCAGGAGAGAGTGGATCTATTGCCGGCGATCTCAACGGATGTCGGCAAGATGCTTACAAGGCTGCGCGCAGCGCTAATGGCGAAAGAACAGAAAAGAAGCCGGACGAACAGTTAGCCTTTCCGGATGAGCAACCCACGAATCACGAGCCACGACCGCGAAGCGTATCGCGCATGCCTGGCGGTGAGTGGCCAAGCGGTTAAAACCGCGCCTATAAGTGCACCAAGTCCACCTGCGTGGACTCCATTTAATTCGTCATCGCGCTTTAAGCTATGTAGGCCGTTTAGAGCGGTGCGCCGGTTACTGGCTTGCTTGCTGGAACGACGTTATGTGCCACAATAAGAGTAATAGTGCCCTGTCCGCCAGCCATAAAACGGATGAACCTTTTGGAATCATGAGGCTGTCTATTTCCGTATAGGAATTGGGCCGTCTCTGCCGATAATCCAGCCACCTTAACTACATTGGGTCGCTGTTAGGAAGCTTTCCCATCGCGATGCTCTACTCGAAAGCGCCGATAACCGAAGCCACGATAGACGTTCGGGTTACCGTACCGGAGAATCTTTCGCTTACACGCCTGGAAGCGCTTCAGTCGGTGCTCGATGAAAGCTATACCGAGAAGCAGAACGTTCATTTCAACCAGTTTCTCGTGCAACCGGAGGCGCACGCAACCCAGCACCGCAGCCAGCAAATCGGATACCGGTTTGTGAATGCGGACAGACGCCGGATTGTGCAGGCGCGAGCAGACGGTTTTTCTTTTAGCCTGTTGGCTCCCTATGAACGCTGGGAGACGTTTTCTCAGGAAGCGCGTCATCTCTGGGAGCGATTTCGTGACCATATCCAGCCATTGGCAGTAACACGCTTAGGCGTGCGCTACATCAATCGATTGGATGTGCCATCGCCTAACATTGAACTGCGGGACTACCTGTCGACCGTTCCTGAGATTGCCGATGGATTGCCTCAAGTGTTGCAGCGATACTTCATGCAGCTTGTGCTTCCCATGGAAGCTATCCATGCAACCGCCGTTATCAACCAGGCGCTTGTGCAGTCGCCCGAACCGGATAAAACTTCCATCATGCTGGACATAGACCTATTCCGCGATCAGGAAGTTCCTCAGGACGAGGAAGGTATCTGGCAGGCATTCGGGCAACTGAGGCAGGGGAAGAATCAGATTTTTGACGCCAGCCTCACCCAAAGAGCGAAAGGGCTAATCGAATGAGCTCACGAGCGACAAATGCCGCGCTAAACGATGTCCATGATGAAGGCGCTATTCTGCTCAATTTTTGGGGCAATCCACTCATGAATGGGGCTGGACAGTCGCCACATACGCCGAATCAGTTGGAACGCTGGCGGGAAATGACTGCCTGGGTTGATCAGATGGGAGGCGCGGTCATCATCAACGAAGTAGCGACCCAGATCCGCCAAGATTCTAATCTCTGTTTGCACGAAACCCTTGCGGAAATTATGCAATTGGCCTCGCTGGAAGAAAACTGGAATGATGAGGGTGCTCCTGCCGTAGATCGCGATTGCATCCATCGTGCGCGGGATTTTGTTCAGCGCCTTGCCTGTCAGGTGGATCAGCGATTGCTAATGGAAGACGACTTTGCGCCTGCCGTTTTCCCGGACATTGATGGAGGCGTAAATCTCTATTGGAAGGCACATGGACGTCAGACGGCGCTTGCTTTCCGTCCAGGACAACGCCTCATTGATGTCATGGAAAAATCACAAGGAATGGCGTCTTCCTATCGGGCGGTGTCTGAGGATGAAGTAGGTGCTATCGCACTCAGGGCTATGCGGATTCGCGCATAAGTTGGGAGCGAGGTACAAGGGGTGTCTCAGCCGTCCGGAGAATCACAGGAGTATGTATATCGACGTATTGCGGCAACCCACTTTAAAGTCAAAAGGAACTGGGTTGCGCCTTTAGCATTCCTGACAGAGCCAACAATGCGTGGCCTTTCCGTATTTCGAGCCGACATGGCTTCTCCCTATCAGGTCTTGCAGGAGTGTATTGAGGACCGCAAGTTGCGGATGAATGACCCGGAAGAAACGGAGCGGCAGAAAGCCGCTGCCTGGTTGGCGAAGAACCCGGACGTAGACACACTTGTTCAAAAGGACTACCGCGTAGTGGCGATTCCGATTGCTGTGATACAGGCGCTGGGGTTTACGCATTTAGAGGGGCCGGAGCCAAACGGACATATGAACATTCTGGGAACCGCTGAGGAGTTCAGAGCGCAGGCAGCAGCATTTGTGGAACTGATTGATACAGGGCAGGCGCGTATTCTTTCTGCGGAAGAGTGTCTTAGGAAACCGGACAAGGATTAAAGGACTGGCAAGCGCCAGTCCTTTCGATTTAATCTGGGGTATCCTACTCCGAAGTTGGAAGCTATCCCGAACAAAAGCCTGAGTAACATGATGAGACGACTCAGTGAATTGCATGACGCGTTGAAAAGTGGCGACCAGGAGAAGGTGGCGACCCTCCTGCACGATGGCGCGAACATCGAGGAGTACAACGGCCCATGGACGCCGCTGATGGTCGCCGCATGGCGCGGCAATGTGGACCTTATTCGCCTCCTGCTGGACCATGGCGCCAATCTGTATGCGGTGAATATTGAGGGCCATTCCGCACTGCACATGGCAGCCATGCGCGGCGGAGCAGATGCCGTTCGCCTGCTCGTACGCAGGGGGGCGGATGTGAACGTGGCCACGCTCGGAGGGAGAATGCCGCTGCACCTGGCGGCGGCGCACTGCAACCGCAACATCGTCCAAAATACGTGCGCGGCTTTGCTGGAGGCTGGGGCCGATGTAAATGCGCGCTCCGGGAGCGGATGCACTCCCTTATGGTCCGCTGCAGTCGCCATGCGAAGCGAATTGGTGGAATTTCTCCTGCGGCACGGGGCCGAACTGGACGCCCGAGATCACAAGGGTAGGACAACTCTAATGTACGTGGCGCAGCACGGTGTGGGCGAGGATGTGGTCGGGCGGCTTCTGGCGCACGGAGCGGATGTCAATGCCCGAGACACCGAAGGCCGCACCGCACTGATGTATGTATCGTTTTCGGCGTGCCAGTCTGCCATGGAGCTCTTGCTGGACGGTGGGGCGGACATCGATCTCCAGGACATGCGAGGGACCACGGCGCTGATGTATGCAGCGGGCGAGTCCCCGAAAGCGAGTGAGATCGGGATGCTCGGCCGTGAGGCAGCCACCGTGCCCGAGGGTGGCAATGCACCGAAATGGGACAAGGAGAAGAAAGCGGCGCGATTGGCGGAAGCATACCACTGGCGGGCAGAGATCGTTCGCCACCTGTTGGAGCGCGGGGCGGATCCGGAGCAGCGGGACGCCGAAGGCAGAACGGCGTTGGACAAGGCGCTGGAAAATGCAGGCGTGGTTGGGGACGACAATGCCGAAGTGGTGCTTGCGCTAATGTCCACGCGCACCGAGAAGGAGCATTGATTATGATTGCCGTCGCGTTGTCTCGCCACTTAATTCGTCTGTGGGGCCGTATAAGTGACCTTGAGCCAGTAGGCGGGTTGCGCGTTTGCGGGTGGCGGTCTGAAGGACTGGATCGTGAATGTGTGCCAGCCTGTCTTATGGGCAACCAACTGGAGCGGCTCTCCCTGCACCGTTTGAAGCGAGTAGGTATGTGCGCTGGTGTTTCCAGACGGCTCCTTTAGAGTCAAGACGATGGTCGTATCAACGGTCCATGCCGAGACATCGTAGTAAAGCGAGCCGGCAATGGGCTTGCCGGCCGCAGCCCATACTCTGCAGACCTGAACCGGCATCACGGCGTCCGCCGGCGGGATGTCCAGGTCCTGGGCTCCGGCATACTCTTGCGTAACGGGCAGCATGGTGGGAACAAAGTCGCCCTTCGTCCCGGCGACGGAGTAGCATACATATCCCTGGCCGGTGGCGTCACTCGGAACAGAGATCGTTACGGCTCCTTGCGCGTCCGTCAGCACATCGCCTGAGTGCCCGGCATAATCGTGCAGGTGGACGCGGGGACCAAACCCGGTCGGCACGGTGATAGTGCGCGCGGCAGTCTCGTTGTCATTGAGCGCCGCAAGCAAGTGTTTGCCTCCCGTGCGCTCGAAGGCATAGATGTCATGGTCACTCTGGCGCAACGTGGTCGGTCCGCTTGCCAGCTTTTCATGCACCCAGATCAGCTTGTCCAGCTGCGGCTTGAGATGGTAGCAGCCCTGATCCATGCTGTAGTCCCGGTAGAATACGCAGGGATAGCCCTCTGACGTCAAGAGGAAAGCGTAGCCGAGCATCTTGTTTCGGGTGATTGGGGCATACATCGGCCCTCCCTGATCGTCGGTGTCGTGGTTCTCGACGAACGTTACCGCATGATATGGATCTTTGCCCGCGAGCCCCGCTTGAAACAAGCGGCCCATGTCGAACGCCCCATGCGCGTCGCACATCTGCTTGAGGAGGGCACGCAAGGGGAAGTCAAAGGCGCTGCAGCGGTTTTGCATGCTGTCGGAGACCCAATGCGAGAGCGCGCCTACATCCGTGCCGGGATACTCGCCGACCGCGAACTTCCCTCCCATAGCGCCAAAGTTGAGGAACGGGAGCAGCCAATCGGTCGAGATGCCCTTGACGTCATCGATGCGATAACCCTGGGTATCGAGGGCTTTGGTCAGCCAGTCTCCCGCCGCGTTCAAGCCGTTGAAGACGTAGTGGTTGCCCCCGTTGATGGGAGCGAGATCCTGGAAGAATGGGGTTTCGTGAACACCGTCCGGCACATCGGGATCCTGGGCCACGTTTGGGTGAAAGTCGAGCGGACCCTTTTGGAAGCGTCCTTTCCCGACGACGCCATAGGCGTCTTTGTAAAGAAAGTGAAAATCCGTTCGGTCGGCCCGGTGATTTTCCACCATGTCGAGGTAGACGTCCAGGCCGTTCGACCGCAGCATCGCGACGCACTGCTCCAACGCTTCGCGAGCGCCATAGCGCGTGGCGATGGAGCCTTGCTGATCCTTGGAGCCCAGGTCATAATCATCGAAAGGATCGTATCCGACGGATCGGTTCCCAGAATTGCCCTTGAGAACGGGAGGAATCCAGACCGCCGTAAAGCCCGCGCGGCGCAGCTCCCTCGCCTGCGTGGCAAGGTGCATCCACCAGGACGTGTCCGAATGGTTGTTGGGATCGGCCTGGCAAGGGACATTCCAATAAAAGCCCTGCAGAAGCACCTGCGCTTCGGCGCGAAATCCGGTTCCGATAAGGATCCATGGCAGAAGCGCGGTGGTCAGGACGGCGCGTAAGTTAGGGTGAAATTTGCTCAATGTGCGCTCCCTCGGCTCTTCAGGGTTTATAGAGGCCGCAATAGCTCCTCCGCGGGCGTATCCGCCGCCTCGTGCGCCGCGCTAAGCAGAGTGATATGGTGGGGCAGAGATTCTATGGATGAGGGCCGAACCAGGCTTTCCCTGGCGGGAAGTTGTTCAAGGCTGACTCGCGTCATCGGCCTCCCCGCCTCCATGCCGAACGCTTCCTGGATGGAGAGTTTACCAAGATAGCCGACACCGAGCAGGATACCTCCAACCGTGAAGGGGAGGAAACAAGCCCGGTACGTTAGTGGATGCCTACGATCTTAAAATCGAGGTTGACGCCATGGAAAAGGTATCCATTCCCGGTTACTGTAAGATTGTTAAGCAGGACATAGCTTATATCGCCGGTCGTGTTGCTCTGGAAGACGATGTCTTCGAAGCCGTCCGCATTCAAGTCGGGTGTGCCCACGATCTGATACTGCAGCGCCACGCCATGAAAGAGGGTGCCGTAGCTTGTGGCGGAAAGCATGCTGGTCCCATTCAGGAGCACATACACGACGTCGCCGGTCTTTGTGTTCTGGAAGAGCAGATCGGGATGGCCGTCGCCATTGAGGTCAGGCGTGCCAACGAGCTTGAGGTTGGGATCGAGCCTACGCAAAAGGTAGCCGGACGCTCCTGGTGTTACGCCGGTCAGGAAGACATAGGTGATGTCTCCGGAGGCCTGGTTCTGCAGGACAATATCCGGGTTGCCGTCTGCGTTTAAGTCAGGGGCTCCCGCGATAAGGTAACCTGCGGGGAGAGCATTGGGAAAGAGGTAGCCATAGACGCCCGTAGGTGTGAGGCCATTCAGCAAGGCATAGACCACTTTGCTGGTAGAGGGGCTTTGAAAGATCACATCGGGCTTGCCATCCCCGTTGAGATCTGGCGTGGCAACCACTTTGTAGTCGCCTGTCACGCCCTGGAAAAGGGTGCCGAACGAGCCTGGAGTGACGCCCTTAAGCGTTTCGTAGGGAACGCTGCCGTTGCTCTGGCTCTGGAAAAGAATGTCGGCGGAACCGTCCCCGTTGAAGTCGAAACGTATAAGAGAAGTGGGTGTGCTGGGCGTCATCAAGACGGCGCGCTCCACTCCATTTTTCTGTGCACGGCAGGCAATCTGGCCCCTATTGTTGATGCCCTCACCACTCTCCAATATCCAGGTCCTCTGATCGGCGGGCGAAAGCAGAGAGTTCAGGTCGGTCATCTTTCCATTGCTATAAAGAAAGGCGTGCGGATCGCCAATGCTGGTGGTATCGGAATAACCCGTAATCTGTCCGGCGTCGTTGATCGCATAGCCGACACTATTGGAACCGCCGGGCAGTGTTCCGATATCCGTCATAGCGCCATTGGCATAGAGAAACGCATGTGTGTTTCCCCCAGGGAAGGTGCTGTCTCCGGTGATCTTACCGAGCGCATTGATAGCAAAGGCTTCGCTAAGATTGCTGCCTGGGAGAGCACCCAGATCTTGCATGACTCCATTGGTATAGAGAAAGGCATGCGTCCTTCCGTCGTTTAAGTCGGCCAGGCCGGCAATCTGTCCGCTGTTGTTGATTCCGCTGCCCGTACTGTTCGGGCCTCCAAGCGTCCCTAAATCCTTCATGACGCCATTACTATAGAGAAATGCATGATAACTTCCGGCGTTGAAATTACAATCTCCCGTGACCTGTCCCTTATCGTTTAAACCGTCGCCGTAGCTGTCTGAGGCGCCTGGAAGCGTTCCGAGATCCTGTACGGCGCCATTATTATAGAGAAATGCATGGTAGTGAGCGCCCTGGGAAGTGGAGATGTCGGCGAATCCGGTAATCTGTCCGCCTTTGTTGATAGCAACCCCAACATTGGTTGTGCCGCCGGACAGAAAATTCAGGTTCGTCACCTGGCCGTTAGCGTACAGAAAGGCGCGTGCATTCACGTCATGGACATTACTCGTTCCCGCGATCTGCGCGGTTTGATTGATGCCAAGGCTGAAACCGCCCGGGCCCGGATTTACGCCTAGATCCACAAGGGAATAGGTGAGCGCGGCAGCCGGACGGGCGGTCAGGAAGCTGAGAAAGCAGGCAACCAGGGCAAAGCAATGGCGCGAAAGACGGGCGTACATGTTATCTCCTTAGCACCGCTCCCAGAAATAGGGGGACGGAATTGCGATTGCGGTCGGTTTCGGCTAAAATAGAGGCATCTCACCGCTCTTGCCTGGATGAGAAACCCATCTCCAACCCAGACCCCACCGCTCCCCGATCCTAGCCGCCGGGGCGGACCAAACTGTGCGGCTGGAGCATGAATACAAATGGGCGAGCGCATGGAAAATAGAATTCCCATACTGTTTACGAAAATTCGCGCCAGGGAATTGCCGCGAATTTACCTAAGTAGCCGTCCGGTCAACGCTCGTAGAAATTTCGCGCGCGCTGATCTCGCTGATCACGGAGAAATTACGAACCTTCAGCGGTTGGCCGCTTAGCATTTGCGGCGCCTGTTTCCACGTAGCCGGTTTACATCTTACACTGCGATACAAATCTATTTCACAGTGATGCTGCTCTAACGGAGAATATTTATGAGGCTTCCTTTGTCGATCTCAGCGTTGGTCACGGCCGGACTGGCGTTATTGTGGCTGATGGTTCCTGCATCCGGGCAGAACGGGGCGGTCTCTTCACCGCCCTCTTATTATGAGGAAGATGTGCCCGCTTCCAATCCTGTTCGCACGGAGCAGGCGCGGGCATTGGACGCGTATATTCAGGCGCTTAAGGTCGACCGTTCGCGCCTTGCAACGCTGTTCCGGCCCGACTATTCCTCGCCGAAGGCGTACGTCGCTTCCACCAGACGCCTTCGGCAGGCCTTTGCCGAGAGCATCGGCTATCCGCCTCCGGGCGCGGCCCCCACAGAAGCGCCGGTATTCGATCGGCTTGGCGAAGATGCCATCGGAGTCTACTACCGGGCGCACATTCCGGTGATGCCGGGGGTGCATGCGGTTGGGTTGTATATCGTTCCGAAGGGAGTGAAAGGGCGCGTGCCGCTTATCATCGCCATGCATGGAGGCGGCGGCTCGCCCGAGGTCGCGACATTTCATGGCGGCGCGAACTACCATGATATGGTGCGTGGAGGCGTCAAGCGAGGGTACGCCGTGTTTGCGCCGCAACATCTTTTTCAGGCGGACGGCTATCCCAACGACGTTCGGAACCGCATGGACGATCGCCTGCGCCTGGTTGGAACCAGCCTTACGGCGGTGGAGATCGCCAAAATAACGCGCAGTCTGGATGTGCTCGTGAAGCGGCCCGAAGTGGACCCGAACCGCATCGGCATGGTGGGGCTTTCCTATGGCGGCTACTATACTCTCGTGACTGCGGCGCTCGAGCCGCGTATCAAGGCGGCGGTTTCCAGCGGTTACTTCGGTGTGCAGGAATGGCGCTACGAGCGGGACGAACTGAGCGTGCCATCCGATTTCCGGTTCAATGACCGGTTCTCGCTATTGCGCGACTCCGAACTGGTCGCCCTGATCTGCCCGCGTGCGCTGGAGATACAGGCGGGCTCGAAGGATGACGCGGACCATCGGGAGATGGGCACACAGCTTACTCCTGCTTCCGCAGAGTATTACAATCGCCTGGGCGTGGGAGAGCGGTTCCGACACGTCGTTTTCGAGGGTGGCCACGAATTTCACGATGCCACCGCATGGGAATGGATCGAGAAATTTCTCTCGCCTTCGAAACCGTAAAGGGAACAGAAGTGAGGTCGGAACGACATTCAGAGCCATAAATTGTGCGGTTCCCGCAGAAATGGTTTGCGCCATTTTCGCCGCAATGAATTGCACGGTTCCGGCGTCATCAGTTGTCGGCATGTCCGGCGCAACATTCCCGCCGCAATGAATTGCGCGGTTTCCAACGGCATCGGTTGTCGCCATTTCCGCCGCAATGAATTGCGCGATTCCCAGCGTCATGGGTTATTGCCGCGCTGGTCGTTATGAATTGCGCCATTCCCAGCGTCATGGGTTATTGCCGCGCCGGTCGTTATGGGTTGTGCCATTCCCGCCGCAATGAATTGCGCGCTGGTCGTTATGGATTGTGCCATTCCCGCCGCAATAAATTGCGCGGCTGTGTGGCCTGGCGGCC
>JBBRKX010000014.1:0-15986 GCA_038231675.1 Chthonomonadales bacterium
CTTGCTGGGAGGCGGTAAGAACGTTCTTAAACGAACTCGGTAGTGTGGTGGAGGAAGCGGATTGGGTGGCGATCGCTTCCAGCGGCTTTTCCGAAGCCGTTTTTTTTGCCTCCGGCGCAGGGCTTCCACCCTCCAACACCACGCGCAACCTGGCCGTCTGAACGGTAGTGTCGTAGGTCGTGTTGCCGCTGGCCGCGATGTCTTCCAGCATTGCCTTCAGGGCGTCCAGGCCGGCGAACAGTGCATTGATCAGCTCGCCATTGACCGTCATTTCATCATTGCGGAGTTTGTCGAAAATATCCTCCATGGCATGGGTGAGCTCGCCCATCGCCGTGAAGCTCATTGCGCGAGAGGACCCTTTCAGGGTATGGGCGGCGCGAAATATCTCCTGTAGAAGCTCCTGCGAGGAGCCAAGCTCCAGAGCGAGAATATCCTTTTCTAAAAGCTCAATTTGTTCGCTTGCTTCATCCAGGAATACTCCCAGGAACTGGCTCATATCTTCGGTCATGCGACGCTTCCTTTGGTGAAAAATGGCGCGCCGGAAGGCGCGCCTTGGACCTACGGGGCCTGGTGAGCGACCCGCAGCACTTTGTCTAGATTCAGTAGGATGACAAGCGTGGAATCACTCTTTCCCACGCCGCGAATGAAGTCGGACTTTACATCGCTGACCAACTGAGACGGCGGTTCGATATGCGATTCTTTCATCCGCAATACGCCGGTCACGCCATCCACCACCATGCCCACGGTGCAATCCGAAAGCTCAACGATAATAATGCGGGTATTTGCATTGCGCTCCACATCGGGCAGACCCAGCCGTTTACGCAGGTCCAGGATAGGAACGATCTTACCGCGCAAGTTGACAACGCCCTCGATATCGGGAGAGGTGCGTGGTATCTGCGTGATTTCACGCATTCGAATGATTTCATTGATAAGGAAAATATCGACGCCATAAATCTCGTTGGCGAGATTAAACGCCACCAACTGTTCTTCTCGCTCACTCACTTCTTGAACGGCAACTGCCATCTCGTAGCCTCCTGATTCCGGCGAATAGGCCGGCACACTGGTTAAACTGCCTGTTATTTTTGGCACATGAAGTATGACGACACAGGATATTTTCGGGCTAATCCCCGAAAACTTTAGGCGTGTACGCCGCCGAATGGGCAGAGTGTTGTGATAAGGCCGCTCCCTGGCAAATAACCTGTCATCAGACAAGAGCGTTGATGGACTATCGAGTTCTCGCGATTCAGGGCAAACGGGCATATTTGACATGCGGCGAGCAGAGATTAAGCGATTGTTAAAGTTGTGCGTGGGGCATGATAATGGGTTGCGTTGCGGTAGGGATTGTGTTAGAATAAAGGCGGAATTAGACAGGGCAATGCCCTGCAGGCGTTCGTGATACGTCCGTGAGTGCTGAGCCAACACTCAAAAAGTGGTGTCTCGGTTTCCGCAGGTCAAGTGACATTCCCGTTATGCGGGAAATACGCGAAACTTGTTCGGCGGGGCACCCGCCCGTCTACTCGGGTTCAAGCACTCTGATGCACACGGCGCCGCGGGGTAACTATATTCGGCCGGCCGGCGGAAATTTCCGCCGGCCGGCCGCCGTTATTGTATTCCAAAAAATTTCCGCCATGCTTCTGCTGCTTCTACCCAGTCCATACGTCTAGAGCCGACTCGCTTCCCCTTTGGACCTCGGATACCGCTTCACGGGAATGCAGGAATTGTATGGTGGGGCTGCGAACTTACCCTGGGCCGAACCGCATATGAGTTGACCCCGGTTAGTATGCTTGATCGACGTATTTGTTACGTCATACTGTCCCGAACAACCGCGCCATCAGCCGTGTTGCCTTATTATCCTCGTTGGAAATGCCAATGACGTCTGCCCTTTCATGCACATCCTGTGACAATACCCTGGAACCAGACGATCGTTTCTGCATACAGTGCGGCCAGACGACCGCGCGGATTCAATGGTCGTCCTCGCTCGATACGCGGCCAGGCGATGGAGTAGCCGCTCTAAGACCCAACAGCTCCTTTTATCTCGTTGCACAGAATACAGGACACGATTCTGCTTACGTGCGCGTCGACGCCACGCAATTGCGCGGTTTGCGCCTGCGAGGGAACACGGAAGCACGCGCCTCCGGTAACCGTTCGGTCGCATTTATATTGGAACACTTGCCGGGCGAAAGCATAAGCGGTTTTGTCACTTTATTCAGTGACGATGGGCTGCGTCTCCACCCCTCGACACAGGAACCGGGCCATCCCTGGTGGGAAGCCCGCGCCAAGCGTGAGGAGCGCCGCCGCGCGGAAAAGCTGGTGCGCGTTATTGCGGACCAATGGATTGTCGGTAGCTCTCATTTACTTTTTCCACCAGGCGTTCGCAGGCAATACGTGCGCATCTGGAATGATTCCGACCGGGCGCGCAGCTTCGAATCCGAAGTTCCCTCAGGCTATCGGATCACCAATTTCTCGACTCCAATCGATAAGACAGTCCCGGAAATTTCCGCGCATGGAATGACGGAGCTCGAGGTGACGGCTTTGCCGGAACGGGCCGCCGAAGGAGCTGAGAACGCGTGGGTAGCGGGACCGCAACAGGAGGCTATTCCCATCTGGCGACTAAAATCCGCCGGCATCGATTCCGGACCCGACGTCGTGGTCGCGATCGATTTTGGCACGCGGAACACAGGAGTTCGCGTCCGCTGGCGCCATGGCCTGATTGTAGGTAAGCCGAAGGGAACCGTGGATGCTGTAGGGGATCGCGATGGCAATGCCCGCTTTCCCACCGAGATGGCTTTCCATCGCAGCCGGGGAAATGTCCGATGGGGATCGGACGTACCCAAGGGACTATTGGCCAAGGATGAAATCCGTATCAGCAACTTGAAAACGCTGTTGCGAGTCAATGAAGAACCCTACCGCCTGGAAAACCCACAATGGACGAACGCGTATTTGATGGAACGCTACTTCGAGCAGCTTTTCATTCGCATCGATGACTACTTTAAGGCCGCGGACCCCGCCATTTCCCGTCATAACTTGAACGTACGCTATATTTTGACTCGCCCTGTTCTCGATGCGAACGAAGAGGATGAACAGGGCAAAAATTACCAGTGCGCATTGGAATTTGCAATGGAGCGATGCGGCGTCCCAGCGTCCCAGATTAAATTTGTTCTCGAACCTGAAGCCGCAGCCTATGGTATTGCAAAACGTCGCGCTCAGGAACTTCTCGCACTGGGCGAAGGTGCTCCCGTCGCCGTCATAGACGCGGGCGGCGGCACCACCGACGTGGCATTGGCTTATGTCCGATTAAGGGAAGGACGGGTGGCGCTCGATATACGGGGCACGTACGCTCTGCACCTGGATGCAGTGAACATTGCTCTGCCTGCCGTGGAGCGTTTTGGCGCGAGCGACCGTCATGAGTTCGGCGGCGATGTGCTGGACTATGCCCTTACCGATAGGCTGCTGACAGACGCCACGGAATTACTGGAAACAGAAAGACGCGCCGTACCCTCCCGCCTGGAAGTGTCCGCGACTCCTCTTTCACCGGAAGAACAGCACCTCCGCGAGAGCGAGCTTGTCCTTTCTTGCCGAACCATGAAAGAAGCATTTGCTTATGTGTCCACCCACCACCTGACGCGCTCCGCCAACCAACCGGTTCGGGATCATGAGCACTTCATTTTTGCGAATCGACCGGAGTACGAAGGCATTTATCTTGAACAATCCCTTTTTGGCGACCATCTGATCGCGCCTATCCTGCGCGAGCCGGTGCAGGATCTATCCGGACAGATGGAGCAGGCTGGATTTGGAGAGCATGGTATTCGGCCCTCAAGGGTCAAACATGTTTTCTATGTCGGCGGAACCAACATCGAGTTTTACGTGCGACAGCAACTTCAGAAAGCATTTCCGAACTCTCCGCGCCTTTATGCAGAGGGACAGGAGGGGGCGGATGACCGAATTGCGGAGCGCTTGAATGCTGTCGTCGAGGGCGCGGTATGGTGTGATGAGGCGTTGTTCGCGGTCGCTCCGCTGACATTCACACTTGAGCTGGATCAGGTAACCAAGTGGTGTCTGCAAAAAGGCGAACCCTTGCCGCCGGAAAACATTGCGTCGCTGGTTCCGTTTCCGATTCGATTGGAGCCATTCCAGGAACTGGAAGCGACTTTGTCCGCCGCGGGCGATGCGCTGCCCCAGGCGATCCCTGTTGCGCATGGATTTTACCGCAACACGTCGGACGCGACGCAGGATGGAACGCTGCAAGTGCGCGTCAGTCGCGAAAAGGGGGTGACCGCAAACCTCGTCATCAATAATCGCGAATACATGCAGTGGCGTGTCGCGCTGGTGGAGGCGAATTGATGGATCCAAGAGAAAGCAGCCTGACTTCATTACACGCCGATAACATCATTGCGGCGAGTAGTGAACAAGGAACGGCCGTTCCCGCTGATTTCGCGAGTCGTATGATCGAGGCTGTCGATAAAACGCTGGATAAGCAAAGTCAGCGGATTGATGAGGTTTCAAAGGAGATTCACAGCAGCGCGGAGACGTTGCTGAGCCAGATCGCCGAGATGGAAACCCGGGTTCAGCAAGCGGCAAAGGCAGCGGAAACGCACTTTGCCGGGAGTATTTGCGCACTGGCAGCGCGCATCGAGGCAGCAGAAAACGCGCGACTGGAGGCAGTACGGCGGGCTGAGGAGGCCCAGGCGAATGTGCTTCGAGAAAGTAGGCGGCAGGATTGCTACAAGGAGGTCTGGCAGTTCGCGCCCCTCACGCTGCGGTTAAAGTTCGTTCGCGAGTTGCTGCCGGAAGGTCATTTCTATCACAATGTCCTGAAGGAAGCTGCGGCGCTGGAAGAACTACGGCTGCGTGGGCGCGACCTCGAGACATGGCTGACCAACTATCCCGCCATGTTCGCGGATGCCGTACAGTCGCTCCTATCTGGTGTGGACGAAGATGCGCATGAGTTCGACGTCTTAAAAGCACCGCCGGTAGACATAATTGCCGCACAGACGTTAAAGGCAGTGCAAAAGACGCTCGAAATCGATCTTCAGGCTCTGGGTATTACATGGATTGCGCCTTCGCCTGGGGATGCGATAATGGCCGAGCACGAAGTCATCGGTGAAGAAAGCTCCTCACATAGCGAAGGCTCCATTGCACGATTGCGCCGCCGAGGACTCCGTCTTCAGGGGCGTTTTGTCCTACCCGCACAGGTCATCCGCTCCAGCGCTTCCCATACGACAATGACAGAGCCCGTAGAGGTGGCCACCAACCCGATAGAAGACGATTTTGTGAATGTATCTGAAAGCGTTGCACTGGCTATCGAATCACCACCGCCGATGGATTCCCCCGTGCTCCCGAAAGAAACAGGTGTCGGGTTGGAAACGGAAACAATCGACACAACGCCACGACAGGATCATGGCGAACCGATATTGGCGGACGCTGCCAACCGTGCGGACACGGAGGGGCGCGAACGCGCGGAGGGGGGGAGCGACTTGCCCGACTGGCTGCGAATTTTAGGTCAACGCACGTTTGGATGGGATCTTCCCGCCATAACATCGCTTGTTGATAAGGTGTTTGCCCTGAACGATTTGCCGGCGCAGCTCATGCTGGAGCCACCAGAGGCGGCGGGCAAGTTATTGAACGATGCGTTGCAACCGCTGCTTCCATTGCTGGGAATGCGCTATGCGGATGGCATTCCCGGCATTCCAGAAGAACAAGGCAAAGTTCTTCTGGATGTGCGCGAGCCGTTGCTGGCATGGCTCACGGAGAGAATGAGGGTTCTCCCCATTGCACCGGTGCGGGGCGAAGCTTTTGATCCGCAAACTATGGAGGAAGTAGAAACCCGGCGGACCGTCCACGCACACGAGGATAAGACCGTCGCAAAATTGGAGCGTATCGGACTTTCATGGCGTGACAGTCCGCTGATTCGTGCGCAGGTAGTGCGCTATGCCGTAGAAGGGGGCACGTGAGCGCAATACAAATTATCTGTCTTTGCGGCGCGCCATTGCGCCCCAATGGAAATTTTTGCGCGCGTTGTGGCCGTGAAGTACGTCAGCATTGCCCCATCTGCTTTGACGAGCGCAGACTCATTGCAAAATGCGACCCCCATGCGCCTCCATGGTGTGACAACCGCGGCGAACTCTTGCTTGCGTGTAAAGGCTGTGGGCGCTGGTTTTCTGCGGACGTCCGAGAGTGTCCTGATCCTACGTGTCATGGGAGTGTGGGGCCGACGTGGCCCGCATCGATAGGGAGATCCACCGATGGCGGCGGACACGCGGGAGCATGGCATTGGCCCGCGCGTTGGGATCGCCAGAACCCGTGTTATACCGCACCTCGACAGGACGCATGGAAAAGTGAAACTCCCGTACATGCCGCCTTCGTCGTACATGGACGGCTCTACGTATGGACCGGACCTGCCCTCATTGCACCGGAAGGGGCGGCAGGTGGCCCGCTCGCCGAAGTGCGTAGTCGCGATCACAGCACGCCCTGGCGATGCTGGCTCAAGCTGGATGGACAGCCCAATCCGGCTATGTCCGTTCTTAATCGTGTGTCGCTCGTTGGCGGCGGAGCTATTCTCGCCGCACAAAATGAATTTCTGCTGGCGGGTCTATATCCCAACCGTGTCGAGGACGTTGTATCGCTCGATATAGGCACGCCGCTCGCGCAGGTGGCTTCGGAGGGATGGTGGGTAGGCTGGAGCCGCAAATCCGGTAACCCCACACTCTGGTTTGCACCTGTTCCCGCCAACTGGCGCAACCTGGACTGCCGGCATATACCGGGGGCGCCACCTCAATCGGCGCCCCGTGAGAACACTCCGCTTATCCTCCGAGACGGAATTGCGTATTGGGTGGGCGAAGATGGGGTTCCCTGGCGGCTTGACATCCGGAGTCGAGATTTGCAGCCGATGAAGGATGAATTTTCCGGTATACAGCGGGTCTGGTGCGAGAGCGATGGCTTGCATACGGTGCGTATCACCGGAGACGGTATACGTGTTGGATTGGATGCCGTGGTCCCTGGCGGGATAATGCATGAAGCACTGGCGGGGGTAGGGCCGTTGCGAGACATATTTGCCGCAGCAGGCATGGTGGCCGTTGTCGGTGAAACGGTGACTACGCGCGACGCGCAATCCGCCCAGTTCATTGAGAGCGGGAGATACAGCGGGCAGTGGGTTGCGGGCGCACTGGCCCATGCACAGCCTGACGCCGCCGACAGGGAACCGTGCCTTCTGATGCTAACCTATGATAGGGGCAATGGCAACCTTTCCGCTTTGCGCCCCTCGTCTGGGGGAGAAGAGGCGGTCTGGAGTGAGGCCGGGGTGCGCCCTCTCAGCCTGATTGTAGCAGGCGAAAGTCTCTATGTAGTGCATGAACGTGGCGTAACCCGGATACAGGAGGCTCTGCCATAAAGACACTCGTTCGATGCCCCGAAACCTTTCACGCTCTCCGAAAGTGGGCGACCCTGCTTGCGGTTCTACTCTGCGGTGGAGCGCGCATTCCTGCGTGGGCGCAGGATATAAATCCACAAAATTACACGCGCATCACGCAGGTCCCCCGCGCCGAAATGGACGCCTGGCTGAAGCAGGAAGTGGCCACGAGCGGCGGGAACTGGAACACGGATCGCTACCACTTTTTTATCGGTTTCTCGACCGGCCACTTCGGCCAGGACCCGGTGCATGCGATTGCGATGCGCCGACTGGCATTCAGCCTGATGAACAACTCGCTTGCTGTCGGTGATCGCGTTACCTCGATCGCCTGGGAGATGACCACCTGGAATGTGGGCCCCACGGTCACGTTGACGGACGCGCCCGCAAGTCGCGCGGAATTTGTGAATCAGGTTCCCTATGCGCCCCATGCCGACAGCCATGGCGGACACGATATCGAGCGCGCTCTCTACGAGACGATTACGAAGACCATACCGGCCAGTGAGGCACCCAGCGCCATTGTGCTGCTTCTCACCAACAGCAATGCGAGCCAGGCTCCTACAGGCGAGCGGGCCAATTTATTCGGCGCGGACAATCCACGACTTGCCGAGGCCATTCAGCAGGGTAAGTTTCGATTGCCTCTGGTGCGCAAGGAGTTTCGACTGCAGGCTGGGGCACGGCCTATCGCCGTCGCCCTGACCGCCTTGTTCCCACAAAAGCTACAGTCGCTGTCTGATGCGCCTACCGGCCCACGCTATCCCACGTTCGCCCGCGAGACATGGCAGCCCTCCATGGATCGGCCCGCAGACAGGGAAGTCTTACCCAACCCGACACGCACCAAAACGTCTCCGCCATTCCCCCCCCGGCCGAAGACTGCCGATTGGATCTGGGAAGCGATCGCACTTGCCGTCGCGCTTGTGGTTATCGGAGCGCTGGTGCTACGCTTTAAACGCGATCGGTTAGCGCCTGATCGCCCGGTGAATACGATGATGCCGCCGACAGTACAGGCTACCCCGATACCAGGTGCTCTGACCGTCACTATCGGCCCCGACGAGCAGATATTTAAATCCCTGACGGCTGCGGCGCGGTGGACTCTGTGGCGAGACGCGGATGGCAAAACCACGCTGGTCACGGATCCGGCACCGACAAGCGGCCCAACAAATGCAGGCGTCGCGCCTGCGGAAGCGGTGGAAATTCCCCTGGCGAGGCTGTTTTTCGATGCAAAACGGGTGTTGCGGGTAGAGGCCGATGCCGGCGCACAGTTTATCGAATTGCAGGGAACGGCTTTAAGCCAGTGCAACAGTCATCTCTTGCTCGTTGAACCCGGTAAGCGGGCACTTTGTCGTGTCCTGCCAACAGATACGACGACTAAAATTCGGTTCGAAGTTGTCTACGATTTACAGAAAGGACGTTGAGACGAATGTCCGAAACGCTTTCCGTTCGAAAAACATTGATTCTCGGACTTGGAACGACCGGCAAAGAAGTTGCCGAGGCCGTTGCCGAGCACCTCAACTGGCAGTTTGGTGGTTTTGAGCGCGCTGCCTGGGTACGGCTTCTGGTGCTGGAAACCGAGCAGCCCGACTCTGCGCTGGGCGACCGCGTCTTGCGCGGCGGCATCACCCGTGAAGAGTATGCTCCTTACCTGAATGCGCCCCGCACGGCGGGCGCGTCGTTCGACTTTTCTGAATGGCAGGATGGGCAAAGTCTGAAGGCGATCGACAATCCTTCCGCCGGCGCGGGCAACCTGCGCATGTTGGGACGGCTGTGCTTGTTTCATGCGCCCACTTACGATCGGCTCCGGCGGCGCGTAATGAGCGACCTTTCCGCGCTGAAACAACTTACGCCGCAAACGATTGCGGAACAGCTGGGGCTGCCCGGCCAGAACGTAAATATTCATACGGACACCGTGGTGTACGTTGTCGGAACTTTGTGCGGTGGAACGTGCAGCGGCGGCGCGGCGGACATGGGGTATCTTCTGCGGGAATGGAGTGGAGACAGCATCGATTGTCAGGCGATCTTCACCCTCCCGCACCCGCAACTTGCGGGACCAAAAGCGCCGCGCTACAAAAAGAACGCCTATTACGCTCTCAAAGAACTGAACCACTATCAGCTCACCAATACAGCCTGGCAGCAGAAACTCCCAGGCAACGATTCGCCGTCCCGTCGGGCGGAAAAGCCCTATGTCATCACGCGCGTTTTGATGCCCGGCGGCCCGGATGGTGGCGATGTACAGCGTCTCAATGTCATGATTGGGCAGTATCTCGCGGCTGCCGTCGGCCCTGCGGGCGGCGATATTGCGGCCCGCGACGTCGATGCCAAAGGCAACATGGAAACCGCGGATAGCGTGGGCTTTATGCGCCCACTCTTCAGCACCATGGGCGTGGCCGCATTGGAATACCCGGGTGAGCACATTCTGCGGGCCGCTACCATGCGGCTTAAGGCAGGGGCTCTGGAGCGCTGGTGTCGTCACTCTTTGACGCCGGATCGCATCGACGAGGCATTGCGCCTCCTGGGAGACAGCGACTTCGAAGCACAGTTGCAGCGACTGACGGAGGGCGCGGATACGTTGAGCGTGGCCGTGTCCCAGCGGATGTCTTTGTTGGAAAACGACAAGTCGCCGAAAATCGAGCAGGTGCGGCAGTTACTGCGTGAAGTAGATGGGCGCTTGACGTCACAGGAACTGCCCCATGGCGATGTGAGCGACGCTCTGCCCACTTTGCTGCACGTCATGGAGAAAAATCATGACGTATTCTTAGCGCGCATCGAGGGGGATGTTCAAAAATTCGTTGCGCGCGCCCTGTTCGATCTGGAAGGCGGGCCGGGCTTTGTCGCCGCCGTATTGAAGGAACAAATGCGACGCATGGAGACGTGGGGGCGTGAAGCGCAGACCAACTTGCAGGAGTACCGTCAGGACGCCAAGTCGCTCCGCGAGACGATGGAGGATCAGATCGCCGAAGTCGAGCGCATCCGCAACACGCGCAACCCGCTCGGAAAAAAAGAGAAACTGAAAAACGGTTGGGAACTTGTGACGAACAGCGTCCAGGCCTATCTTCAAACCGAATTGCGGACGCAGGCAACTTCGCACCTGCAGCGACGCGAAATGATCGGCGAGATGCTGGATAAGTACCGACAGGCGACGGCGCTTCTCGTGCGCCGTCTGGAAACGATGCAGGCGGCGTTTGGCCAGGCGGCGGCCGGATGGAACGATGCATGGCGCAAAATGGCCCATGACAAGCCCCCCGTGAATGGTAAAGTTTACTTTGAGGCGGAGCCGCCTTCGTCCCGCGGAACCATTACCGAAGAATATTACAATTTGCTCCGATTGCATACCTGGCCCGGCGAGCCGGCTACCGGCTGGGACGACTCCAAGAAGGAGGAGGCGGCACAGCGTGACATCGTGAAAGTGTTCGAAGCGCTGGGGCAAGATCTGCGCCTATCCGATGGGCAAAGCGCTTTCGATCCAAGGCCCGGCCGCGCCAGCGCGCAGGAGACCATTCCGGATGACCTGCTCCAAACGCTCGAAGTGCGCGCCCGCACCTATTTCGATAAGCTCCGCGGAATGGTGCATATTGCGGACAAAGCCGCCGCCCCGGACCTGGACACGGTGATCCAACTCAGTCAGCCCAGACTCGGCATCCATGGCGCACAAATCAGCCCGCCCCTGCATGATGCGCGTGCGATCCGGCCACAGCCGCAAAATCTTGCGTTTCTCGATTTAGAGCGTAAAGATGCCAAGACACTGCAAATGATTGCTAAGATAGAAACGAATGTGACTCTGGCGCGCGATGGGAAAATCACCGACAGTCACGATCCGTACCGCGTGATGATCGTGCAGGAGCGGCATGGCTTTACCTTTGGGCAGATGGAAGGCGTTGTCAGCAGCCACGCCTATGACCTAGCCGCGCTTCAAAGCGCGGAATCAGCGGCCACCGACTTTCATTTCTGGCACACGCGCAAAGATGTCAACTGGATCGATCCGCTCGTGCCGCCACGTCGCGTGGAGGAAACGGAAGAGTGGTGGCTACAGGTCGTTCTGCTGGGACGGCCCGCCGATGGGATTTTCAAATGGACGCCGGCGAATAACAAAGAAATACCGGAAGAAGGCTGGTGCCAAATCGCGGGCGGCGAGTTCCGAGTGTTCTACCCCAAGGGCATTGTGGGCGTGACGGACACGGAAAAGCGACTCTCCTTAGAGTTCAACACCGCCGTCATGCAGTTGTTGTCACCGGACTATGGAACGTTGCATCAGTGTCTGAAACTCCGTCTAAGCGGCTATCGGGATGAGGTAAAGGAACCGCGCATGGTGAGCGTCCTGTCCGAAGGCTGGAAGGCGCTGCCCAGCCTGGGGGTGAAAGGGCTGGATAAGTTGCAGGCCGACCGTATTCTGCGCCGTGCTTACGGGCGTGACACGGCGCTGACGGATGCATTCTTCGTGTATGAGACCGAAGCCAGCAAAGACGCGGCAAAACTATTTTCTCATCTTTTCAAGATGAAGGGGCAAGTTGTTGCCGACACGAGCGACGAGTACACGGTGAACGCCTATTACTGCCCGCATTGTAACCACCTGCTGAGTGACAACGTTCCGGATTTGCGGGCCGCTCACTTTACATGTCCCGCCTGTAGAGAAAGGTATTGGCCCTAAATGGCAGTATCGAAACGCGCCTGGCTGCCTCTGTTTTGCTCGTTCTTGACGGGCATAGGCGTTCTCTGCGCGGTGGGATACATGTCTCAGCGCATTCCGGCGGGGATAAGCCGCATCACACTGTGGGCGGCGCTGATCGTTTTTGTGCTGTGGGCGTGGGGATACTACCGGACATTCTGTTTTCTCGCGCAGTACGGTCGGGAAGCAGCGGCGCTCATTGAGCCGCAAACGCGCGAGGCGTTAAAGCAACTTGCAAGTCAGGTCAACGCCGGGCAGGCGGGCGACCTTCCCGACTTTTCTTCCGCTCCTTTGCTTCGCCGCAGCGTCAAGGAAACACTACGGGCGGTTCGGCGGGGCGCGTTTCCTTCTGCGGACCGGTTAGCCGAAAGCGACGAGCGCGCACTGTCCAGCCCGGAGCGTGCGTTGCGGACGTATATGGACATCGCTTTGAATATCGGAATCGCGGGAACGTTTGTTTCCATTCTCGTCACGCTGGGGCAACCGCAAGGTTTGACCGCCGATACGCTCCTGGCGCATGTGGGGCCCGGGATGACGAGCGGGCTTGCAGCCGTTGTCGCGAATGTCGGTCTGAGGCTCTGCCACCGCGCTTTGCAAGATGAGCAGGACGCTCTCGCCGAACAAGTAGACGATACGCTTGCGGATGCCCTTCTGGCAAATATACATCGCATAGCGATCAGCCCGGAGGAACGGCTCGCTCAGGCTACCGCCAAAGCGCTTACCGATCAATCAGGGCGATTCGACACGCTCCTCAGGCAGTATGCAGGACAGATCGGCAGCATTTTGACGCAGCAGATTCAGCAACCGATACAGCAAATTGCCGACCACGCTCGCCTGCTGGCCGTGCATTCCGGCGCGTTGGCGCAGCACAGCGGGACCTGGGCGGAAACAGCATCGGACTTGAAAGCGGCGCATAGCGCCTTCCTGACCGCGCAAAGTGATGCGCAAGGGCAGCATGAGTTGCGCCTGACGACGGCGTTCGCACAGTATCGCCACGGGCTCGATGCGTTTCTTCAAACTGCCAAACAATCGAACACCGAAGCGATGCAGGGAACGCAGGCATTTACCCATCGGCTTCTTGAGGAGCATACACTGGCGCTGACCGGAATGATAGAGCACCTCCAGGCACAGTTCGTCGCGCTGCAAGCCGAACAGGAAGCCGCGCACCTCCGCATAACCGCGAGGACGCTGACGGCTTTTACCAGCGCCGTAGATGCCCGGCTAACGGAGATGGATGGGCGTGTAGCCGCGGTGTTGTCTTCCGTGGAACAGCGCCTGCCGGAAACGCTACGCGAGGGAGTCCATGGTGGGCTTTCGGAAACGGTTGCGCTTATCGATGCGGTCAGAGAGCAGACAGCGGGAATCGCACATCAGGTAGCTCAGATCAGTGGAAACGCGGACCGCCAACTTCTCGCATACGAACGTTGGCATGATCGCGCCATGAGCGTTCAGGGGCGTCTCGAGCAGGTTGTGAATGACGGGCAATCCGCACAAGCGGCGTTGTTGGCCGGCTGGCAGGCCGAAGCCGCAACGACGCTCGATGGGGTTCGCGCCGCATTCGATGCGACCGCCCACGAAGCGCAGTCTGGTTTCACCAGGCTTGCCGACGGTCTTGGTCCGCTTACGGAGGTGCTTCAACGTTTGCAATCCACAACCGAAGAGTTGCAAAGCATACTTTCCGTGCTGCCTGCCCAGGTGACTGAAACGCGCGTTACTCTGTCCGAAACCGCTCCTACACTACGCGATATAGGATCCGCTTGCCACGACATCCATACTATCCTGGACACATTGAGCGCATCCACCACCCTCCTGCTGGACAGGGCACGCAACGTACAGGAAGACGCCCAGCGGCAATCGCAAGAAGCAAGCCATGACCTGAATCTGCTGACACAGGCTGTCGGCAGTGCGGTAACGCAGATGGATCGCGCCGTCAGCGCGTTTGCGGTGGTCGCCTCGCACGCGCCCCTGCCCGGCAACGGACATGCTCCTGCTCCCTACGTCCCGTCTTCACCGCCTGCTGGCGTCAGCGAGAATCCTGGCGAATAGAGGAGCATTCCATGAGGCGCGGTCGTTATGCCGCCGAAACGGGGAGCCATCCGTTTCGCAGTCTGTTTGATCTCATGCTCGGGTTGGTCCTGCTTTTGTTGGCCGCCTTCGTTCTTCGCCAGCCGAAGACGCCGGTTGCTTACGATGCCAAACACCGTCGGGAGGAGCTGCTGCTGCTGCACAATCTTCAGATCAGGCATGAACACGGCGAAAACGCTCCCCTGTTGACGGATCTGAGCCAGATAGGCCCGGATGATGTCTGCCGCCGTCTGATTGAAAACGGGGACGCGCCTTTAAGCGAAAGGGACAGACAAGACCTTGAAGCCCATCGCAACCGTCTATGGCAAGAGGTCGCTCCAACGGTTCGTGACCGCCTGCTTGCATCACGTATTACACGTACCATCGACCAGAACAAGCTGCAATTTCCACCGGGTTCAGCCGTTCCCACGGATATTTCCCGCCTGGCGCCCATTCTTACGTCCATTCTTACGCAATGCTATGACGCACAGCGTAAGCAAGTAATCGTCAAGCGGGTGCGGGTGGAAGGCCATACGGACAGTCAACCTATCTCCAGCCTTCGATTTCCGTCGAACTGGGAGCTATCCGCCGCACGCGCCATCTGGCTTGCAAAAGAAATCGAACACAGTTTAAATGCGCAAGGCATTAAGACGGGGCGCAATGGTGTGCTCGTTGAAGCCGTTGGGTACGCGGATACGTTTCCTCTTCCCAAAAACGACAATGCAACCGAACCTCACCGTCGCCTGAATCGTCGCATAGAAATCGTCTTTGAAAAGTGAAGCACCGTTTGCGGATCATCGCGCAATCCATCTACTCATGAGAATGCTATAGGTAGCGTCGAACAATCCGGCCACCGGTTTGCATCGTTAGAGTTTATACAGGGGCGTTAGGTCGTTCGCGAATAGGATCCTGGGGTCTCCGTAAAACCGCAGAAAGTCCGGCACGCTCGGATGTCCAGGATAGGGGGCATAATAATGGGTTGGGCTATGGATGTCGTTCCGCCAGACCAGCGCATAGCACAGCTTCAGGCCGTCCGTCTTCAGCGTTCGCAGGAGCGTGTCCGTCCACCACGCCGATTGGGCAATCGATTCCAGCCCGGTCTCCGTAAACGCGGCAAGTTTCCCCGTCTTCCAGGCATAATCCGAGACGATACGGAGTTTCCGAATACCTGCTTCCAGATTGTACTTTCCGTCCTGGCCGAAATCGGCGTAATCATCCATCCCCAGCAAGTCCACCCACGCATCCCCCGGATAACGGTCCAGATACTCGGCCTCAGTTTGGAACAGGCAGCCCGGAGAAAAGGCGTAGATGAAGTTATGGACATTCAGGCTGTCCTTCAGGTAGGAGACCGTGAAGCGCCAGAGTGCAAGGAAATCTTCTTGCGTGCAATGGGGCTTTCCCCACCAGAACCACGCCCCGTCGAACTCATGGTAGGGCCGGAAGATCATGGGGGCGAGCGTTCCATCCTTTCCGACGACG
Source organism: Chthonomonadales bacterium (assembly GCA_038231675.1). Lineage (GTDB taxonomy): Bacteria > Armatimonadota > Chthonomonadetes > Chthonomonadales > Chthonomonadaceae > JBBRKX01. The sequence goes on from JBBRKX010000014.1 coordinate 15,606, forward strand.
GAGTGGGCCAGGTCCGCGATATCGCCGAGGATCGCTTTGTATTGTTCGTGGTGTGACCCGCCGGGAACGAGATGGGCGACGGCCGGGGCCGACGACGATTCCTTCCAGTAGAAATCGGTTTCTGAAACCGGATTGTCGAAATGCCAGGACAGGGTCGTCAGCCCACCCCGATCGTACATGGCGACGACGATCCGCCGCATGGCCGCCTTGTTCGCCTCCACTTCCTCTTTCGATCTGCCCGAAAGGCCGTTGAGATCGACGCCGATGACGGCGGGGTGCGACCCCGTGACCGATTTCACGTCCGAGCGATCAGGATCGCCGGACCAACCATGGCCATATTCGGTCGCATGCTGATGGCCGAATAAGACGTGCTCTTCGGAC
>JBBRKX010000015.1:0-15663 GCA_038231675.1 Chthonomonadales bacterium
CAATCGGCTCCGATACGCCGAAGGACCTGATCGGCACCGCTTTCTTCGCTTACTCCACGCACCTGGTTGCAAAATCGTACCAGGCCGTGGGAAACACCGAGCAGGCGGCGAAATATCAGCAGCTCTTCGAGGAGATCAAAGGGGCGTTCAATAAACGGTATGTGCAGCCGGACGGGCGGATGCTCGGCAACACGCAGTGCGACTACGCAATGGCGCTTAAGTTCGAGCTCCTTCCCGAGAATCTTCGGGCCACTGCCGCGCAGTATCTGGAAGACGATATCAAAGGCAGAGGCTGGCACCTGTCCACCGGGTTTGTGGGCGTCAGCTACCTGCTGCCCATGCTGACTCAGGCAGGGAAGGCCGATTCGGCGTATAAGCTCTTGTTTCAGGATACGTTCCCGTCCTGGTTATTCTCCGTAAAGCACGGCGCGACCACCATCTGGGAGCGATGGGACGGATGGACGCCGGAAAAGGGCTTTCAAGACCCGGGCATGAACTCTTTCAACCACTACTCGCTCGGCTCCTGCGGGGAGTGGCTGTTCGATTCCGCCGCTGGTATCGCTCCCGATCTGGCGGATCCCGGCTATGGTCATATCCTCCTGCATCCGCGCGTCGCGGGTGGACTGACATGGGTCAAAGCGCACTACGACTCGATTCACGGACGCATCGAGAGCCGCTGGGCCCGAGAAGGCAATGGGCTGACTTTGAACGTAAAGATCCCGGCGAACACGACGGCGACGGTCTTCGTTCCCGCAGGGGACGCCGAATCCGTCACCGAATCCGGCAAGCCCGCAGCCCATGCCGATGGGGTGAAGTATGTCCGGTCCGAAGGCGGCGCGGCGGTCTATGAGGTGGGGGCGGGCTCTTATGCGTTCCATTCCACACTGCAGTAAGGGCCGGGGAGGTTCTCATTGATAAATCAAGACCGAGCACTGTTTCATCAGCTCGGGGGCCAGGATTTGTTCGACCGGCTCGTGGATGCCTTTTACCGTCGGGTAGAAAAGGACGCTCTGCTGCGGCCGATGTACCCCGAAGATCTGGACGAATCGCGAAGACACCTTGCTCTGTTCCTCGCGCAGTTCTTCGGGGGTCCGGAGGAATACAACGCACTGCGCGGCCATCCGCGTCTTCGGATGAGACACGTCCCGTTCAAAGTAGGCCAGGCGGAACGGGATCACTGGCTGACGCACATGCTCGCGGCGATGGAGGAAGTGGAGGTGCCTGAGCCGGCCCGGAGTGTGATGCATGGGTACTTCACTTCCACTTCCACATTTCTCATCAACCACAAGGCGAGCGAGGAATAACGCTATGGTTTGCCGGTGCGCATCGGTCCCTCAAAATAGAGTCTAAAAGGAAATACCGTGGACAATCTGGATACAGAGAGCTACCGGCGCGGGCGCATCCATGCGGCAAAGGCGAAATATGCGTGGCGCGCGGTGGAAGCCGCCCATCCCGGCCATGCGTCGCTCAGCGCATGGCAGGCCGAATTTCGGCATCGCTTCGGCATGGCGCTGGGCGGCCTTCAGAATTGGGAACGTCCGCCGTTGAAAGCGGTGGTTTCCGAGACCAAACTGATGGATGGATATCGGCGGGAAGCGGTCACCTTTACCAGTCGCCCCGGCCTCGAAGCGTTCGGCTGGTTCCTTATCCCCGAGGACTGCCCCACGGCGCAGCCCGCCATTGTCTGCCTGCCGGGGCACGGCGTCGGCGTGGACGGAACAGTCGGCATAACGGAAGAGCCCTATTCGGAGAATTTTGCCCTTCAGTGCGTCCGCCGGGGATACCCGACCTTCGCGCTGGAATTGACCGGATTCGGCCGACGGCGGGACGCGGCCGCACGCGCGGCAGGGCCGGGAACCTCGTCCTGCGTCCGCGACAGTATGGCCGCGCTTATGCTGGGAGAGACGATGTCCGGATGGCGTGTTTGGGACACCATGCGCGCCCTGGACTATCTATCGACCCGCGAGGACATCGTCGATCCAACGCGGATCGGCGTGATGGGCATCTCCGGCGGAGGCCTTACCGCGCTCTTCGCGGGCGCGCTGGATACTCGGATCCGCTCCACCGTCGTAAACAGCTATTTCAATACCTTCCAGGCATCCGTGCTTTCCATCGATCACTGCGTGGACAACTACGTCCCGGACCTACTGCATGTCTGCGAAATGCCGGACCTTGCCGCGCTGGTCGCGCCACGCGCTCTTTTTACCGTGAGCGGAACGAAGGATCCGATCTTTCCGATTGCGGCGTTCGAAAAGGCAGTAGTTCAGGCGCACGACACGTACAAAACATTTGGCGCACCCAATCAGTATGGCGCGGAAGTTTTCGAAGGCGAACATCACTTCCATGGGGCCGGGGCGTTTACGTTTCTTGAGAAGACGCTGCAGACTCCATGGGGTGAGGCTGTTTCGCACAAAACGAAGGCAGGCAGCTAAGACTATGCAACGCAATAAAATCACGAGAAGAACGGTTTTGCAGGCACTGACGGCTGCGGCAGGAGTGACGTCCCTTTCCGAGAACGGCACGGCGGCCAATGAAAAGGGGAACGCCCAATTGAAGACCGCGGCAAGAGAGCCGAACGCTTCCGAAATGACGACTGACACCGTTCTTTGGTACCGTCGCCCGGCGAGCGGATGGTTGGAAGCGCTGCCTATCGGCAATGGGCGCCTCGGCGCAATGATTTTCGGCGGGATAGCGCAAGAAAAGCTACAGCTCAACGAAGGAACGCTCTGGGCCGGCGGGCCGCATGACTACACCAGCCCCGAGGGGTTACAGGCGTTGCCGGAGATTCGGCGGCTTGTGTTCGCGGGCGAGTGGGGCAAGGCGCAGAACCTGGTCAATGCGCATTTCCTCGGCCGCCCCGGCAGCCAGACGCCATATCAGACCGTAGGCAACCTCACGCTCACCAACATGGGGGGCGAGAACGCTTCGGACTATCGGCGCGATTTGGATCTGGATTCCGCGACCGCAAGAGTCTCCTACACCCGGGACGGTGTTCGATACACACGGGAGGCGTTTGTCAGCGCGGTGGACCAGGTGATGGTGCTGCGCCTGACTGCGGACCAGCCGGGAAAAATCGGTTTCCGCCTGGCTTTCGATTCCCCTCAGCGCACCACGGTCGCCACGGAAGGCACGAACACGCTCGTTATGAAAGGAATCGGAGGCGAGGCGCACGGCAGCCCGGACGCGGTTAAATTCCAGGCGGTCGCGCGTGTCTTGCCGGAAGGCGGTTCCGTACAGGCCGATCAAAGCGCGATCACGGTGAACGGCGCGAACACGGCAACGGTCCTGGTCTCGATCGGGACAAGTTATCGGGACTATCAGGATACCGGAGGGGACGAGGCGGCCGAGGCGCAACGCTACCTTAAAGCGGCGGAGCATAAATCCTACGCGAGACTGCGGGAAGCGCATGTCGCGGACTATCGCAAACTGTTCCGTCGTGTTTCGATTCGACTTGGCCCCGAAGGCCGGCCACGAGAGAAAGATACGGTCCACTCCACGGATGAGCGCGTCGCGAACTATAAGGATGGCGACGATCCCGGCCTGGCGGCGCTCCACTTCCAGTACGGCCGCTATCTCCTTATCTCCTGTTCGCGACCGGGCGGGCAGCCCGCCACGCTTCAGGGCCTCTGGAACGACAGCGTCGATCCGCCCTGGGGCTCCAAGTACACCATCAATATCAACACCGAGATGAATTACTGGCCCGCCGCGCCAACGAACCTGATGGAGTGTTACACCCCGCTATTTCACATGATTTCCGACCTCGCCGTGGCGGGCAGGCGAACCGCAAAGGGTCTGTACGGCGCAAATGGCTGGGTCTGTCATCATAACACGGACGCGTGGCGCGGCACGGCGCCCGTAGACGGGTCGTTCTGGGGGATGTGGCCCTCCGGAGGCGCCTGGCTATGCAAAAGCCTCTGGGACCACTATGTGTTTACCCTTGACCGAACAGCGCTGAAACAGTCCTACCCTCTGCTAAAGGGCGCGGTCGAATTCTTCCTGGACGCGCTTGTGGAAGAGCCTTCTCACCATTGGCTTGTGACGTGTCCATCCATCTCTCCTGAAAATGGGCACCATCCGGATGCCAGCATCTGCGCCGGTCCCACGATGGACATGCAGATTCTGAGAGATCTTTTCGACGCGGCGACTCAGGCTTCGGAGGTCCTTGGAGTGGACGCCGAGTGGCGCGCCCGAGTGCACACGATGCGTGCGCGGCTTGCGCCGATGCAGATCGGCAGGCAGGGCCAGCTTCAGGAATGGCTGGAAGACTGGGACGCGGGAGCGCCGGAGCAGAACCATCGCCATGTATCGCATCTTTACGGCCTCTTCCCGAGCAGCCAGATCACCAAAATCGGAACGCCGGACCTCTTCGCCGCCGCCCGCAAATCTCTCGAAACGCGCGGCGATCCGGCGACTGGCTGGAGCCTTGCGTGGAAGATCAATCTCTGGGCGCGCCTTCAAGATGGCGATCGAGCGCATAAGTTGCTCGCGGATCTGTTGACGCCGGAGCATACCGCCCCCAACCTCTTCGACCTGCATCCGCCGTTTCAAATCGACGGCAACTTTGGGGCCGTCTCCGGTGTAACGGAGATGATGCTCCAAAGCCATGCCGGCGAAATTCATCTCCTCCCCGCTTTGCCAACCGCCTGGCCCGATGGCGCCGTAACAGGCCTACGGGCACGCGGCGCATTCACCGTGGATGTTGCATGGCAGGCAGGCAAGCTTACGCATGCCTCGATCGTTTCTCACTCCGACGCCCCCTGCACCGTCCGTCTTGGCGACAAGGTCCTGAAGTTTTCCACCGTAGCGGGCAAACGCTACGTACTGGACGCCGGCATGAGGCACCCTCCCTCCTAACAGGAAGCGGCACTGAGGTGCTGCTGTTATCAAACACAAGTCAAGAATCCCCTCCGCTACAGCGGCCATCGGCAGCCCTGCCAATAAGGTAATGATCGAAGAGAGCCATTCCTATCACGATGCAACCATCTTTACACGTTACTGCTGCGGCGATCCCACGCCGCAGGCACAGTTTATGTTCGCTATGATGGATGGGCACGCGAAGCTTCTACGGGCAGAGCGCGGTTGCGGTGATCCCACAGTGAACGCGACCAATCCCCAGTGTGCGGGCTGGTCAGACTGTAGTAACGCCATAAACTACAACTATGTTTGCTCGGGCACGTCACCGAACGTACCGGACTTTCCGTAACCCAAGGATGCCTTCCGCAACGCAACCGCCTTGCTGAGCGCCGTCCTCCATGACTCAGTACAGCCGCCCGGTAACGGGCGGCTGTTCTTTTGGTGGAGAATGTGCTATATTCGATTGGTCCCCTGAACCCATTCGCTCCTCCCGCAAAATGTTTTATGCCTTTAGCAGGTACTATATCGCGCGACCGCATGTAGGAACATCTATGACATGTGCTAAAAACTCACGATCGAGATTGCCAACCGATCTTTACGGGCGAAGCAAAAATATTACACGAATCCCCCTGCAGTCTCAATATACATTGGTTTGCCGCGTCCTCATGGGGCTGATATTCCTATTTATCGCTGCATCAGCCATGGCGGCGCAACGGCAGGTAGTGGATGCGCGGGACATCCAGACGCGGCAGATTTTCAAGCAGGCATTCGAAGCGCTTGGTTCCGTCCCGGACAGTTCAGATAAAGACCAACTATGCAGGCGTATTGCGGAAGGTCAGGCAAATGCGCGTGACATCGAAGGCGCTCTTGCATCCGCGACGGCAATCCAGGACTCCGCCGTGAAAGCGCATGCAGTCGAAGCAATCGCGATCACGCAGGCAAATCATGGGAATATCGTCGGAGCGCTCAAGACCAGTCCGATCAATCGCGCTTCGTCCGCAAGCCTTATCAGAGCAATATCCATGGCACAAGCCGCCATAGGCAACGTGGCAAGCGCTTTAACGACCGCAAAGGTGCTTTCTGGAATGCCGGAATATCCTTCTTTACTATGCGACATTGCCGACCTCCGCGCTCGGAAAGCCGATCCGGTTTCGGCCTTGATGGTACGTCGTGTCGCCATGGACTCCGTTGACCAGATTCAAGGCCCTGCAAAGGACAATGCGCTTCAAGGGCTCGCTTTCGACCTGGCGTTCACGGGAAATATAACGGAGGCGCTCCAGACCGCATGGACGGTGCAAAATCCGGATTTAAGGGCACGAACTCTTGCCTATATTGCAAAGGTTCAGATCACAGCCAATGCAAAGGCGAGCGCGAGGGCAACACTCCACGGCGGGTTGCAAGTGGCCGGTCAAATAAAGGAGCGCGAAATCCGGATTTCAGCGCTCATGGAGTTCCCGCCCTTGCTGTTTAAAGTGGGCGAACGCTCTGCCGCACATCGGGTGATCGATTTGCTCACCCATGACATTGCCGGAATAAATGGTGTTGGAGCACACGCATATTATACCGACCGCCTGGTATTGGCGCAGGCGACTATGGGAGATATTCAGGGGGCGTTGCATACCGCGGCGTCAGGTTTCGTGCTGTTAGCTGGTGAGTTCGGTCCTGAAGCTTTGTCCGGACGTGAACGCTACTTCGACGTCATCGTTTATGCGTGCGGGGCTACCGTCAACCTGCGCGGCGCCAAGCAGGCATTGAAATCCATCCCCGTTCACTTCCCGAAAACACGGTTACGGGCACTGATAAACATCGCTTGGATGGAATGGTGGACCCACGGGAGAAAGGCGGCTATCCGAAGCCTGCAACAGGCTTTCGGACTGGCGGAGCAAATTCAGACGGATCTCAAGGGGGATACACTGCTTCGTCTGATAGAAGCGCAGGCCGAATGTAGGGACGTGCCCGGAGCGTTGAAAACGCTCTACCTGCTGAGTGGTGCCGATGTATCCACGGGAGCGCTCAGCACATTGAGCCAGATAGCATTGCCCATGGGCGATCCAATCCTCACCACCAGCGCGCTCGGGAGCATCGCCGAGGCGCAGTTTCGATCGGGTGATAAAGCCGGATGCGCCCACTCGCTGCACCGAATCGCCTGGGTGATCGAGGCCGCCAAACCGGGCTGGTTCCCGAAGATCCCCTCCCTTCGAGCGAACGACCTGACGACCATTGCCCGGGCCCAGACCCGGGCAGGCAATATTAAGGGAGTGGGCGAATGGGCAGCCTCCTTCCATTCCAACTATCCGAAAGCACAGGTGCTGACCGGCATGGCGGAAGGCCTGCTCTGACATTGCTTTTTAGGAAGGATGCACTTATTACCGCTCAGTGCGATAGCCGTTCGATGGCCTCCGCGAGCTTTAGTCGGTACGCGCTGAATTCCTCGACCGGCCATTTTGCGTTGTGATCTCGCTCGCCCAGTTTAAATGAACTGAGCTTCTCGTCCAGCAGACGACGGGCATCCGCGGCGGCCGGATCGGACGGTTTTGCATCCACCAGATGGGAAAGCGTCCGCATATAACGGTAGTCGTCGATCCCCGCCCGGATCTCGCGGTCGAAGTAGATTGCGGGAATCAGCTCCCGGCGCGCATTCGTAACGCACCAGGCATAATCGTCTTCCCGGCAGTCGAGCGCATAGTAGGGATCTCCCGCAGCCGCGTTCCAGTGCCACGACAGCCGAAATTTCATGCCGTACTGTTGCGCGCACTTGAACATATAGGCTCCATATGTCCAGCGATCTCCCCCATTGTAAAACGCCCACGCCCCGCCCTGTGTCTGCAGCGTCTGGATCACCGTCGCGTCATGCAGGTTTAAATCCGCGATCCGAAGGGCGGAAGCCAGCGCAAGTCTCTGCTCATCCAGGGGAGTTGACTCGACGCTCGTTGCGCCCGTGGTGAGCATGCCGGACGGGGCGGCCTCGCGCCATGCCCTGGCGTTCGCGGCGGCATCCGCGATGGCGGTATCCCCTATCGGCTCGTCGCAAAGGTTGTATGCGACCGGCAGCCAGCCCGAGGCGCGGGCATGCGCGTCCACGATTTTGAGAATCGCGCTCAGGAACTCCGTGTAGCTCTCGAAGCCGGCGGCGCGCATGGCGGATGTATCGATCTTATAATTATCGAAGCCGCCGATACCGCCGTTGTAGTTGATGACGACGGATCGAAACCCCATCGCGCGGGCATCGCTCATTTCCTGGTCCGCGCGCGTGAAGTCGATCTCCGGAACATGGTCCTTCCATGCACGGATCTCCAGCGTGGGAATCCCGGAAAAGGTCGTGCAGCCATACTCGCGCATCTTCGCCAGACTTTTACGGAACATCTCTCGCCGATAGTCGCCCAGATCGGAAGCGAACCAGGGAAGATCCAGCGCGGAACCCCAGGGTCCCGCAGCCACGTCGAGTTCCTCTAACCGGGTGGCGAATAGCCGAATGTGGATCGGCAAGCTGTCGGTGCGGCCATCCGCAAAGCGAAGGTTTACCTTTCCGCTGTAGACCCCGGCATGCACTTTTTCGGGAACATGCAGCGTGAGCCAGAACGTGCGGGTGGTTCCCGGTCGGACCGGCGCGGAAACGCGCGGGAGGATGAACCGGGGCGCGATCGTATACACCGTCCCTTCCGAGGTGACCCGGGTCAAACGGTGAGACACCACTCCCATCTTTACCGCAGATGCCGGCAGCGCTCCCGCAGAAGAGGTTAGATCGCTGACGGATACGGTGACCTGCCCGCGATCCTGGAGCGGATAAAGCGAAAAGACGATCGGCTCCTCCTGGCCCGCGCTGGCGAACGTGTCGAGGGCGCGTCCGACCTCTTCCCGACGGGGTATCGCGTTGACCGGAACGTCCTCCATCCAGTCCCGCACAAACAAAGCATATCCCTTTGCCCGCTCCGCCGCAGTGGGCGCAAATACGGGAATAATGCCTTTGCGATCTCGATTTCCATTGGGAAGCACGCGCTTGAAGTAGTTGTCGAAATAAGTGCGCCGTCTGCCCTCGAGATTGGCCAGATAGCGCCGGCCGTTCGCCGCTTCCTTCGCCGGATAGATCACGAGCGCCGACACCGCGTTCGCCCATCCCTCTCCTTCGAATTGCAGAGAGAGTTGACCGTCGCGCACGGAAACATCGAACTGCTTTTCCTGAAAATAGGGGCGCTGATACTTATCGAACGTGTTGTCTTCCGGACGGTCGTCCACATCGGAAAACCGGTAATAACGGCGGAGGAAACGGGGCAGATCCATGGTCTCCTGCACGACGGGAATTCCATTCGCGATCACGCTTCGTTTCCGAAACACCTGGTACTCGCCCCAGAAGCCGGACGGGCTGTCGATATTGACGAAAACATGGTAGTTTCCATTGGGAAGATCGACCGCGAATCCGCCTTTTTCGATGCAGATTCCCTGCTGATAAAGCGGGTCCGGCTGCAAAGCGTCGTACGCACGCCACACTTGCGCGTTTTTGAGGCCATATCCACGCTCGGGGGTATAGAGGGTCGAGGGCGTGACGGCAGTGAAACCGTGCATGGGGTGCGAAGTCACGGGACCAAACGAAAAAGCCTTTAATCCAGGGACGGGAATACGATCGGAAGCATCGCGTTCGAGCCGCAAATTGTCCAGAAAGATCGCGGCTTTCGCATCGGAGGCGTTCAGAACGAACCGCGTGATGTGGGCGATGTCCAGCGAGCGACCGGGACGGCTTTTTTCTCCCACATACAGGTCGGTGGGAAGGATCAGGGTGGAAGCGCCTGGCGGCACGACGGTCTGATAGTTTACTCGGGTCCAGTAGCCGGTGGTCCCCGAATCCTGGATCTCGACTGACAGCGGGGCGGGCGCTTCGCCGGGATTGAAGACATCGGCCTTGAGAAAATCGTAGCCCGACCAGTCCTGCGCGCCGTCCCAACTCACATATCCCTTCCAAAGCCTGAGCGCGGACTGGCCGTGCGTTGCGTGCTGGCGCGTTATTACGGCAACATCGGAACCCCCTTGTGTAAATGGCGCAATGGTTCCGTCCTCAAAGTCCGCGAGCAGTCGCACGGGCGACTTCTCGGTAATACTCGCTGGCGCAACAGGAAGCGCGCCGGCCGTGAGCGCTCCCAGAGCAAGTATCAGCGTCGACACCGCAAGCGACCATCGTTTCATTGCGTCTCCTATTCGTCGAGTCTCTTAGTTGCCGGTGCGAGCGCTCGGCGCAAGCCTCGAGCCGCCGAACAGCTGGCGATACTTCGCCGCAGACTTCGGGTACGGCGAGCCTGTCGTTCCCCAGGAATGGTTGCCGCTGCCGGCTTTAGGATAGCCGCCCGGCCATAAAGTCGACACCCCGTCTGCGGGCGTCTCGAAGTAACACTCCATATACACGTTGTGCGAGGTCATCCAGTCGTGCATGTTCTGGATGTAGGAGGGATCGTCGCCTCCGGCGCCCCGGCCGCCGGTCGCAACCTGCCACAGTCCCCATTCCCCCACGATCAGAGGGACATTCCGGCCGGAGAGATAACCGTTCCGTTTGCTGGGATTGGCTGCCGACGCGAAATCGGCAAACCACTGGATCCTCGGCTGAATGCTATTTGTCCATGCGCGTTGCTGCGTCGCCGCATCGGGCTGCACTCCGGGCTTATAAATGCCGGAGTAGTCGGAATCGTAGTTGTCGAAACCGATGTAGTCCACGTAAGCGTCGCCGGGATAGTACTTCGCGGTCCGCACCTGCACGTTGCTGTCGGTCGGGTTCCAGAGGAATTTGACGCTGATTTTCGGGTCGCGCGCCTTGACGGTTTTGCGAACTGTGGTCACGATATTTTGCCAGGTCTTGATGAAATTGTTCGGCATGCCGGACATGACGTTGAGGTTGCCATAGGGATCCCAGCCCCCGTCGAACTCATAGTCCATGCGTAGGATGACGCTCTTGTAATGCCAATCGACGATGTGATTGCCCAGGTTGACAAAGTGCTGCATGATGGTGGGGTCGTTGCCGGCTTCGAGCTGCCACTGCTTATCTTCCCACGCCAGCTTTTGTTCCCACGTGGCGCCGGGAGTGGAATCATAGGGCATCGTGCCGATTCCCAGGAGGATATCGGGCAGCACGCCGGTTCCGTACCGCGTCTGTTGATCGCCCCAGTGATTGTTGTTCCACCCTTCGGTGGTGTCGGCCCATGTTCCCCAGCCACCCGGATCGGACTCGGCGCCCAGTCTGGACACCCCGAGCCACGCCTTATACATGCCCCAATCGCCATTGCCGCTCAGGTCGGTGTCCGTTGCCTGGGTCCACAGATAGGCGGACTGCACGAAAGGTGTGCCCGCCGAAACCTGCTTCGCAGCCGAGCTATTCGTTGAAACCGGCTTTGCAGAGGAAGGCTTTGCCGAACCCGACTTAGCCGCCAATACGCGTGCACCAATGCATAGCGCGAGTGATGCGACGGCAATCATCGCTGCGCGTAACGTTCTAATTTTCATGTCTTCCGTTTCTTGCACCGCGACGACCGCGAAAGGATAAAGCAACCGAGATTGCAGCCCAATGGCATCCGCTATAGTTCAACTTTCAATTGATAAGTATGGCATAGCTTCAGCCAGACCGCAGCCAGCGATTAAAACCGCGCCTACCGGGCGACGTTGGGTATAATTCGAAGACAAGGAGACGAATATGATCTTGAAGTCCGACGAGTTCACCGACATAAAAACCCCGACCGGCCCGATGCGCACCTACGTCTTTCGTCCGGTGGCCGAAGGCCGCTATCCCGCTATATTGCTTTATTCGGAGATCTTTCAGGTGACCGGTCCGGTCCGCAGGACGGCCGCATTGCTGGCGGGCCACGGCTTCGTTGTGGCGGCGCCGGAGATCTATCATGAACTCGAGCCGGCCGGAACGGTCCTTCCTTACGACGCGGAAGGAGCGGAGCGAGGCAACCAGCACAAAACGACCAAAGCGCTCGCCGCGTATGACACGGATGCACGCGCCGCGCTGGATTTCCTGAAAACGCATCCGAACAGTACGGGCAAGCTGGGCGTGATGGGCATCTGCATCGGCGGTCATCTCGCGTTTCGAGCGGCGATGAACCCGGATGTGCGCGCCGCAACCTGCTTTTACGCGACCGACATTCACAAACGAGGGTTGGGCGCGGGCATGCATGACAACTCGCTCGATCGCATCCCGGAGATCCAGGGTGAGTTGCTGATGATCTGGGGTCGGCAAGACCCACACGTTCCGCGCGAAGGACGCCGGCAGGTCTACGATGCTCTGAGCGATGCGGGAACGCTCTTTCAGTGGCATGAGGTCAACGCGGCACACGCTTTCCTCCGGGATGAAGGGCCACGCTACGATCCGACGGCAGCACAAATCTGCTACGGCATGGCGCTGGAACTGTTCAAGCGCAAACTGGGCGAAGGCGACTTGCTCGCCCGCGATCAGGCCATCGGCGCCACCCAAAAGACGCAATGAGTGGTGGTTACAGCGTGTCGTCGCCGCGAATGTGCAGAAGGTCCGGAACAGTCACGCAGCGATAGCCGCGCTTCTGCAGACCGTCGAGGAGAAGAGGAAGCGCATCCGCCGTCGTCTGGCGCGAGCGCGCCCCCCCCCCGTCGTGCCTAAGGACGAAGCCTCCGGGCCGGATCAGCCGCAGAGCGCGAGATGCCATTGCACGGGCCGTCGGCGCATCGTGATGTTCGACGGCCACGGTCCACAGGATGATATGATCCCCTGCTCGACGCGCCTCACGGAAGATGGTCGGATTCCAATTCCCTCGGGGCGGTCGAAACAGATGCGTCCGCAGATGCAGGGTGTTCTTCAAGGTGGCGTCGCACGCCTGCATTTCGTCCGCGACGCCCCGACGGGTCTTGCGCTCCAGGTAGGGATGCGTGAAGGTATGGTTGCCGATCACATGACCGTCCGCGAGCACGGCGGCCGCGAGACGGGGATATTTGTTGGTCTGGCGGCCGACGAAGAAGAAGGTCGCCTTCACGTGATAGCGTTTGAGGATCTTCAGCACCTGCGGAGTGACACGAGGGTCCGGCCCGTCATCGAACGTGAGGGCCACCAGTTTCACGTTTGTATCCGCACCCGAACGCACGAGGCCGGAGCGGCTTTCACTCCACCATTGCGCGAGGGTAAACCCATTCCATGAGATAGCGCGAGACGCCACCGCCAGGCTCAGCGATACGAGTGAGAAGGCGAAAATTAGTTTTGTGGTACGCAAATTGCAAATCATCGTTGAACGCGTCATGATATCGGGACGATTGCGCCATCCGCCGCGGGCGGCGGTGGCAATTCCATTCTGCATGTCGGATGCTATAGCTTCATTATACACTGGTTGACGCAGGATCATTAGACAGGCTTCATGGATTTACGGCGATGGCGATACTGGTCCAGGATGACCGCCAGCACAATGACGCATCCGGTGACGACGCGCTTGACCTCGTCCTGTACGTTGAGCGCGGCGAGTCCGGCGCCAAGCACCGCGATGATCAGCACCCCAAACAGCGTGCTGATTACCGATCCACGCCCGCCCATCAAACTGGTGCCCCCGATGACCACGGCGGCGATCGCCTGGAGTTCGAAGCCCAGCCCGGCGTTGGGGTCGGCGGACTGAAAGCGTGAGATGTCGATAATGGCGGCGATGGCGACCAGCAGCCCGCTCAGGGCGAGCACGGCGCACTTGATGCGACGGGGGTCGATGCCGGAAAGCCGTGTGGCTTCCGCGTTCGTTCCAACCGCGATCACATACCGACCGAACACCGTCCGGGAAAGCACACCCTGGCCGAGGATAACCAGCGCGATAGCCAGCAGAAACGGGAGGGAAAGCCCCAGCACGGAGGCAGCCGCGATCGGGGCGATCCCGGATCCGATATACTGTGTCTGCGAATTCGTGACCCAGTAGCTACCGCCCCGGGCGATCTCCAGCATCCCGAGCGTTACGATGAAAGACGGCACCTTGAAGGCAGCCGTCACCCACCCATTTACCAGACCGCAGAGAAGCCCCACCAGCAGGCAGCCGGGGAGCGCCACCATCAACGTCAGATGGTAATGGACCATCAACAGACCGAGCACGGCGCCGCTCAGCCCCAGCACGGATCCCACGGAAAGATCGATTTCCCCGGCGATCAGGACAAACGTCATCGCCACCGCGACGATCAGAGACGCGGGAATCTGGTTCGCGATGGTGACGAACGTCGCCTGACTGAAAAACTGCCCGGTCTTCAACCCGAAGAACAGGACCAGTAGGACCAGCACAACAGCCAGTCCGGCGTATTCCAGGAGCGCGCCGCGCAGGCGCGATAGGTTACCAGGCCCGCTAGAGGGGCCATGCCGATCCTCCGGCGCAAGGGGTTGATCCATAGTCATATTTCCAGATCGATTTTGGCGGGGCAACGAGGCGCTTACCGGGGCGTGGTGGCTTTCAGTATCTCGGCATTGATGAGATCCACCGGAGTCTGCTTATCCTTTGGAGGCGTGTGACCGGCGAGAATATCGAGACCGTACTGAATCCCATTCACCGCGATCTGGTCGCCATGCTGGTCGATCGTACACAGGATCTGGCCAGCTTTGATCATTTGCTGCACTGCCGCAATGTTGTCGAAGCCCACCACCTTGACCTGCTTCATGTTCGCCCCACTCAGAGCGGCGACCACTCCCAGAGCCATGTTGTCATTCGCACATAGGATCGCTTTCAACTGAGGGTGCTGAGGCAGCAGTGCGGCCGCGACACTATTGGCTTTTCCGGTATCCCAATCGGCCGCCTGCGAGGCGACGATCTTCGCTCCCGCGCCCACCATGGCATCCTGGAAGCCCAGATGACGCTGCTCCGCATTGAACGCTCCGGGAAGTCCATCGATAATCGCCACCTCTTCACCGGATAGCAACTGCTTCGCGAGGTAATCTCCCGCCAGGCGCGCCCCTTCGCGGTTGTCCGGACCGACAAAGGGAATAATCGCCTTCTGATCCTTCAGCGTGGCGGCATCCAGCTTGTTGTCGATATTGATGACCACGATTCCGGCGTCCTGCGCCTTTTTGCACACCGGCGCCAGCGCCTTCGAATTCGCGGGCGCGATCACGATCACATTGACATGCCGGCCGATCATCTGCTCCACAAGATCGACCTGCTTGTTCACGTCCTGCTCGTTCTCGATTCCGTTCGAAATCAGGTCGTACTCGGCCGCATGCTGCTGATGATGCTTTTCCGCTCCGTCCGCCATGGTCTTGAAGAACTCGTTGGCCAGCGACTTCATGACAAGCGCCACCTGCGGCTTATTGCCCTTTACGGGAGTAGAGACGCCACCGACAGGGTCGGTTGTCTGCCGGCAGGCAGGCAATATACTCAGCGCGAGCAACAGGCATAGGCCGGCGGCCTTATTCACGATAAATCCAGGTGTGTTCATGGGGGAGTGGGGATCTCCTTGGGAATTGGGCGCGCATTCCGACGCGCCGGCAGGCGGCCTATGCGATCTCCAAAAGTCATGGACCGCAATGGACGCCCCTAAAATTGAGAAACGTAAGTGAGCCGTTGAACGGAGAAGCGTATGCGCATTACGACGCCGGCCCAGTATACAGGATAGACCGGCGCCTGTCAACGAAGCGGTCAGGCTTGTTGCTACTGTGCGAAGGCCTGCAGCTCGGCGCACGAGCTGAACGCCTGCGTGGGTATGTCGCCACTCGCCGGCTTGCCCAGCACGCGGACGGCAAAAGCCTTGATCGGCGCAAACTTCGCCTCGAACTTCTGGCCATTCGTCAGTCCCGCCGCATCGGTCGCCGTGGTGGAAGGATAGGCATCGAACGTCGCCACGGTTTTCCAG
>JBBRKX010000016.1:0-15311 GCA_038231675.1 Chthonomonadales bacterium
ACATCAAGGTTTACAGCAATCATATGGACGAAGAAGCCACTGCGGAAAGTTGGGCAAGAATTTATTGGGTGGAGCGTTAGATGGAGAGTCTTGCTACCCGTACTTCAAAGGCTTACCATACGGTGTTTTCCGTTTCGTGAGCGGAACCCTTGTGAAGGAGCAATTTTATGCAGAAAGTTAAGGGTAGCCCCAAATTAATCATTGTGTGTGGCCTTCCGGGTTCGGGAAAAACTACTCACGCAAAGATCCTGGAAAGCAGGCTTGGCGCAATACGTTTCTGTCCTGACGAATGGATGGAGGCTCTTTCGCTTGATCTGTACGAGGAAGAAAAACGAGCGAAAATTGAAGCCTTGCAGTGGAAATTAAGTCAGGACTTACTTGCACTAGGTTTAATCATAATTATTGAATGGGGGACATGGGCAAGGTCGGAACGCGATACATTAAGAGTTGGCGCTGGAGCCCTGGGCGCTACCGTTGAATTACACTACCTTTCTGCTCCAACAGAGGTACTATTCGAGAGGATTCAACGCCGGGGTATGGAAAATCCTCCGATAAAGCTAGAGGATTTGTTGCGTTGGTCGGAGATATTTCAGTCACCAACTTCTGAGGAAATAGCGCTTTTCGACGCATACAAATTACCGAGTCAGGAACGCTATTAGAGTTCTCTTGCGGGAACATCCGTCACTTGCTGCCTTGAATGCTCTTCAAAAAGATATGACACCAGAGGACGGTATTACTGTTGTTGGAAGGCCCCAATATGTGTCTCATGCCACTATCTGGGACTATTGGGTGTACCAGATAGATACTGGCGCGCACGACACCGTAACCTTTGAATATGGCAGGCCAAAGTCTATTGGCTATTCTCCCGATCATGTCCGTTAAGATCAGTAGGCACGCCTGGAGGAGCATACAATGAGAGCGCAAGCATTGATTTGCAGTGAGACGCAAACGTTTTCACTGGAAGAGATTCTTCTGCCGGAGCCTGCGGGCGACCAGATCTTGGTTCGCACGCACTACACGGGCGTGAGCATCGGGACCGAGTTCGCGCTGGTGCGCAACAAGGTCTCCTGGGGCCCCTACCCGCTCTGCACCGGCTACATGGGCGCCGGAACTGTCGAAGCGGTGGGGGCGCAGATCGACAACTTTCGCCCCGGCGATAAGGTCTATTTCCGGGGAAACAACGCGATGTCCCTGGCGAACGGCGATCCCGTATCCTGTGTCAGTGGGGCGCATGCCTCGCACG
Organism: Chthonomonadales bacterium; assembly: GCA_038231675.1. Taxonomy (GTDB): domain Bacteria; phylum Armatimonadota; class Chthonomonadetes; order Chthonomonadales; family Chthonomonadaceae; genus JBBRKX01. The sequence goes on from JBBRKX010000016.1 coordinate 1,244, forward strand.
CGGTCCTTCGCCCCAACACCACGCACGGCGCGGATCATGTGGTTCCGGGCGCTGGGATGGATGTCGCCGCGATGTTCGTGATGCCTGCTGTGGGACTATACGGCGTAGATATGGCCAACCCGCGCATGGGCGAGGTCGTCGTGGTATATGGGGTGGGGCTGATCGGTCTCGGGGTGCTCGCGGCCTGCGTCCATCGTGGCTGTGTGGTGGTCGCGGTGGATGTGAATCCCAGGCCTCTGGAGATCGCGAAAGAGATGGGAGCGGACTACCTGATCGACGCCGCCACGCAGGATGTGGCGCAGGAGGTACGCCGCATTGCACCCGAGGGAGCCGATGTGGTCTTCGAATGCACGGGGCTGCCCGGTCTCCTGAACCCCGCCATCGCGCTGTGCCGTCCACACGGTTCGTTCGTCTGGCAGGGCAACTATGGCAGTCAGCCCGTCACGCTGGAGTTTCTGCCGCCCCACGGCCGTCGCCTGCGGATGTTCTTTCCCTGCGACGATGGTCTGCAGCCCTGCCGTCGCGCGGTCATCAAAAACATGGCGCTCGGGGCGCTGCCCTGGGAGAAAACCATCACGCACCGCATTGAGTCGGCGGAAGCCCCCAGCCTGTTTGAACAGATCAACCACGGCGCAAAAGACATCGTCGGCGCTGTGATTCGCTGGAGCGAGTAGAGGAGAACCGATGAGCACGATTCTGATTACCGGGGCAAGCGGTTTTATCGGACGGGCGCAGGCTGTGGCGATGAGCCGAAACCATACGGTTCTCTGCATGAGCCGGAAGCGGCCCGCAGTCGATCTGCCCTGGATACGCGGTGAGTTCGGTTCCTTTGAAGATCTGCGGCAGTTGGACCGCTACGCCATCGATGTCGTGATCCACCTGGGGGCTGTCACAGGCGGATGTGCGGAGCACGACGGCATTCTGGTCAACGTGGAGGGCAGTCGCTGCCTCATGCGCTACCTGATCGACCGTGGCTGCCGAAAGTTCGTAATGGCGAGCTCCATTGCGGCGGTCGGCTTTCAGAGCACGCGTTTTCGCCCGCTGCAGCTGCCGATCCCGGACGAACATCCGTGCCTCGATCACGATGGATATGGCCTTTCCAAGTATCTTATGGAGGAGGTCACGCGCTACTATCAGCGGCAGAACGAGGCACTGGACGTGATCAACCTGAGGCTCTCCTCTGTCTGTTCCGATGACGCGTCGCGACAGCCCGGCGAGGTTCGCCCGCTGGGCGAGTGGGCTCTGGGCGGCATCACGGTCATGACTCTGCGCGATGCGGTACGGGCATTCGCTCTGGCGGCGGAATCGCCCTACCGACCGGGCCTGCGCATCCTCAACGCCACCGGACCCAAAGCCTGGGCGGCGGCGCCCACCGCAGAAATCCTGCGTCAATGGTGGTCCGACGTGGATGTCTCCCATTACGAGCAACCCGAGCATGCGTTCGACTCGGCATTCGACGTCAACCGCATCCGCGCCGAACTGGGCTTCGTCGCCGAAGATCTGCCCGGAGAACCCGAGGCGATCGGCGTCTCTCAAGGTACATCGCAGCACGGCAGCCGTGGAGGCGGGCGAGAGTAAGAAACAAACCAAGGACCTCACGCCGTTCGGCGTGAGGTCCTTGGTTCCATTGTCCGTTTCGATCAGCGGAGCGGGATCAGTACATGCCGCCCATACCGCCCATGCCGGGCATTCCGCCGCCACCGCCGCCATGTCCGCCGCCCGCCGGGGCTGCGGAAGCCGGTTCTGGCTTCTCGCTGATCAATACCTCGGTGGTAAGGATCAGGCCGGCGATGGAGGCCGCGTTCTGAAGCGCCGTGCGCACCACCTTGGCCGGATCGACGACGCCCGCTGCAACGAGGTCCTCGAACTTCTCGGTAGCGGCGTTGTAGCCGTGTCCCTTGGGAAGTTCTTTGACCGCGTTCACAACGACGCTGCCTTCGCGCCCGCCGTTTTCGGCGATCTGACGCAACGGCTCTTCAAGCGCGCGCCGCACGATCGAAAGGCCGATCTGTTCGTCGCCCTTGTATTCCAGGCCTTCGAGCGCCTTGATGGCGTTGATCAGAGCGATTCCGCCGCCGGGCACGATGCCTTCTTCCACTGCCGCGCGAGTCGCATGCATTGCGTCTTCGATGCGCGCTTTTTTCTCTTTTAGCTCGGTCTCCGTCGCCGCTCCGACCTGCACCACGGCGACTCCGCCGGAAAGCTTCGCAAGTCGCTCCTGCAGCTTTTCCTTATCGTAGTCGCTCTCGGTCTCTTCGATCTGGCGTCGGATCTGTGTGATCCGGCCCTGGATCTCGGAGGGCTCGCCGGCGCCGTCGATGATCGTCGTTTCATCCTTGGTGACGACGACTCGCTTGGCGCGACCCAGCGCGTCGATGTCGATGTTCTCAAGCTTCAGACCGAGGTCTTCCGTGATGAACTTGCCACCGGTCAAAACGGCGATATCCTCGAGCATGGCTTTGCGGCGATCGCCGAAGCCCGGCGCCTTGACCGCGACGCTGTTGATGTTGCCCCGGATCTTGTTCACGACCAGGGTCGCAAGCGCCTCGCCATCCACGTCTTCCGCGATCAGAACGATCGGACGGCCCGTTTTGGCGATCTTTTCCATGATCGGAACCAGATCGGCGATCGCGCTGATCTTCTTCTCATAGATAAGAATGAACGGCTCCTCGATGATCGCTTCCATGCGCTCGGGATCCGTCACGAAGTACGGGGAGATGTAGCCCTTGTCAAACTGCATTCCGTCCACGATCTCGAGTTGGGTGCTGGTTCCCTTGCTCTCTTCCACCGTGATGACACCGTCCGCCGTAACGCGCTCCATGGCTTCGGCGAGCATTTCGCCGATTTCCACGTCGTTCGCCGAGATGGTTGCGACTTGAGCGATCGCGGCCTTGCCCTCGATCTTCGTGGCGTTTGCCTTGATCTGCTCCACGACGGCGGCCACGGCCTTGTCGATCCCACGCTTGACCTGCAGCGGCTTCGCGCCGGCTGCAACCAGCTTCAGGCCTTCTTTGACCATGGCCTGAGCCAGCACGGTCGCGGTCGTGGTGCCATCGCCTGCGACGTCGTTGGTCTTGCTGGCGACTTCACGCACCAGCTGAGCGCCCATATTCTCGAACGGGTTCTCGACTTCGATCTCTTTCGCGATCGTGACTCCGTCGTTGATGATGCTGGGGCTGCCGAACTTTTTCTCAAGGACGACATTGCGGCCGCGTGGTCCGAGTGTCACCTTCACTGCGTCTGCAAGAATATTGACCCCACGCTCCAGGGCGCGGCGGGCTTCTTCTTCAAAAAGCAAAATCTTTGCTGCCATTTGAACCTACTCCTTGATCGCCAGCACATCGTCCTGGCGCAGGATGACGTACTCTTCCGTGCCCAGCTTGATTTCGGTGCCGCCGTATTTGGCATAAATGATGATATCGCCCGGCTTTACTTCCAGAGTCTGCAGCTTGCCGTTTTCCAGGGTCTTGCCCGGTCCGACTGCAACTACCTCGGCCTCCTGAGGCTTCTCTTGCGCCGCATCCGGCAGGATGATTCCCCCGGCCGATTTATCGGCGGCCGTCACGGCCTTTACAACCAGCCTGTCGTTCAAAGGCTTGAGCGTTGGCATAGTAGAACCTCCTTGATCACGTTTGAAAAGTTCCCCATTGAATTGAAAATACGGGGCAGGGGCCACACCGCACTGACGACCACATAGCTTCTTAGCTGCGGCCGATCCAAAAACTATGATTTAGCACTCTGGCATGGCGAGCGCTAATTCCACGGTAATGGTACTCTATTTCGCGGGTTTATTTCAAGAGGGGTGCTCAAAATAGGCCATACTACAGAGCATTCGGCATACTCTAAAGTGCCGGAATGGTTTTGTGCAAACGCCGGAACCCGGGCCGCCGTGCATTCCGTCTATTCACATAGAAGGTAAGAGCGTTGTGTCTGCCCAACCGTGCGTGGAAATGGTTACTGAAGTGCTTGCGGGTGGAAGGAGAGTTGAATGCCGTCAGGATTGAAAGTCGGGGGACCAAAAGGTTTCTGGGATACGATTAAAAGCGTTTCCGTCGCGGAAATCGCGCGGGAGGCCAATCGCCCGATCAGTGTGGCGATCGTTGGGAGTCCGGATCGGCGTGCAAACGCGATTCAGGCGCTGTACAACGTAGAGCTTCCTACTACGAAAGGACGCTCGCTTCCTGAGTCACCATTCATTCAGGGCTTCGACGATATGTCGCCCGAATCGCGGTTTCCGCGCGATCACACGGTTTTTGACTTCGTCATCGATCTTGGAGCGGGGCGCTTGGATGCGCCGGAAGCATCGAAGATCTATGCCATCGCGGAGCTTGGCGGATGGGAGGCTACGCTGGAGCGTATTTTGGAGGATCGGCCAGAACTTTGTCTTGCTCTTGCCCGCAACTTCCCTGTGTTTCGACCGCGCGTCGCACAAAAAATTATTGCCCATGCCGCCGCCACGAATGCTCAGTTCGCCTTGCTGACGGGACTTACTGCGGCGCTGCCGTTGTTGGATATTATCCTGCCCGCGACCAGTTTGAGCGATTTCATTGTCCTGACGAAAAACCAGGCCATGATGACGCTACGCCTTGCGTCTGCCTATGGCCTTCCGGTCGACTATCGCAGTCGCGCAAAAGAACTTGCGCCTATTCTTGCAAATGGATTTGGCTGGCGGGCGATTGCGCGAGAGATCGTCGGCGCGATCCCTTTTGGGGTTGGAATTGCGGCCAAAGCCTCTATAGCCTATGCGGGAACGGCCTCGCTTGGCAAAGCCGTTCAATATTTTTATGAAACCGGTGAGACAGTCACCGCCGCCCAGGCAAAACGTCTTTACAAAGATGCCTATGAAGCGGCACGCGAAAAAGTACGCGCGATCCGAGCGTCCATGAAAGCGAACAAGGGTAACAAACAGTTGCCCCCGGGCGATGCGGATAGGGAGATGGAGTTACCGGCCATAACGGATTCCGCACATAGCGATCGGGCCGCCGAACCGGTTTCCTAATTCGCTTAACCCCCTAAATGCCCGCTCACCGGGTGAGGGGGTGGGATGAGGCGTCGCGCATACTGTCGGGATCGAGGCCGGCGTCCAGGCAAAATTGCCGGTAGGCGATGGGAGAAATCTCCGACGGTTTGATCTCGCTTCTTCCTCCCCAGAAAACGTTGGTGTAGCCAACCGGTATACCTACCGATTCCAGATGCGCGTCCATGGCGTTCTTATGCTGAAGGAGCACCTCTTTATCCAACCCGTGTGCGACGCCCATGATGTTAACATTCCGGAACTCGGTGCCGCCTTCACGCCAGTACGCATGAGTCATGATATGGAATCTGCCAACCTCCTGTCCCGCTTCGATCTCACGACCGGCCGGAACCTGCCAGTGGAAGAGGGCATTGTAACGCGTGACGCGCTGGTCTCCCGCAGTCGGTTTCACGTGTTCGAGGAAGGTGGAAAACCGCCCGATAATCTTTCGCTTGCTTAGATCCTGTCCTACCTGGAGGAATGTCGCCAGATCGACGCCTGCCTCCTCGGCGCGTGCCGTCCAAACATCGCGAACGATCTCTTGCGGCTCGAATTCGCGCTTCAGCGCCACCAGCACCTGCCAGTCAAGGGCGCTAAGCGCGGCGATCTGCGTGTCCATCACTTCAGCGGGCACATCCGCTTTGCTCCCGATCTCAATCCCTCGCCGCCGGATATGTCCCACTCCGAGCGCAAAGAGGCGCTTCGCGGGCATGATCAGATAGCGTTGCGCTCCTACCTGCGATTGGAGATAGTCCGCATGCCGGGTAATCGAGTATCCCTGGGGCACTTTTAGCGTAGTCCACAGACGATAGCTCGAGCCTGGAGTGGCCGAGTCGGTCGAGCGCAGCACCACATGACCGGAAAACGGGTCCTGGTGGAACATATATTCGAAGGCAGCGTCCAGCTTGTCTGGAGGAACTTGCCATGCGATAAGCGCGCCCTGCGCCAGGTTCGTCGCCATCAGGGTCTGGCGGACACGGCGTATGGTTCCCGCGCGCAGCATCGCCTGTATCCGCTCGATGACCACCCCAACCGGAATCTCCGATTGGCGAGCGATCTCACCCAATGGATCGGCGAGAAATCCTTGAATCTTATCTTCGGAAACCGAAAGGATGGCGGCATTGATGGGATCGTCAATGTGGGCCGGAAGCGTCTTTGTATCCATACGATAATTATACCTTATGGCGAAAAGTCCCGCATGGGGAACCAAACAGAAGAGACCGGACGGCGAATGATGCCATCCGGTCTCTTGCTAACGTTCGTCAGTGCGTCAGGCGTCCTGACTAGGCCATGGGCTCATCGCCAACGGCGTCATCGGACTCAAGCAGCGCACTGTCTTCCGCCGGTATGTCCATGTCCTCGCCGCCCAGATCGCCCAGATTCCGGAGCATGTTCGAGATGGTGAGTCCGATATCGTCCGTCTCCTCGGCATCGTCCGGGGATTCGGTGGTGATATCGTCCGTCTCTTTCATGCCGTCCATCGGCAAGGGATCCGGCCGAGCCGGCGTGCGGCCGAGCAACGGGATTTCATCCTCTTCCTCTTCCATAAGGGGAAGCGAACGCGAATCCTCACGTTTTGGCGGCTCCACGATCAATGCGGCGCCGTCCGGCGTCGCCAGTTCGAGGCTGCGATAGACAGGCAAGCCTGTACCGGCAGGAATCAGCCGGCCGATAATGACGTTCTCCTTCAACCCGACCAACTCGTCCTTCTTGCCACGCACCGCAGCTTCGGTAAGCACACGCGTGGTTTTCTGGAACGAAGCGGCCGAAAGGAAGCTCTCCGTCGCAAGACTGGCCTCGGTAATACCCAGCAGCACCCAGTCCGCCGTGGCCTCCTGCCCTGGCGGGGTCGTATTGCGGACTCGGGTGTTCTCATCTTCGAACACAAACTTATCCACGATCTGACCCGGCAGGAACCGGCTGTCTCCCGGATGACGTACCTTTCGTTTTCGGAGCATCTGGCGCACGATGACCTCGATATGCTTGTCGTTGATATCGACGCCGCCATGGCTCTTGTAGACGCTCTGAACTTCCTGGACTAGATATGCCTGCACGCCTCGAATGCCCTGGAGCTCCAGGACCTTTTGAGGATCGAGAGGTCCTTCCGTAAGCCGGTCGCCCGACTGTACTTCCAGGCCGTCCTCGACCTCCAGATCTCCGCGATAAGGCACCAGGTAGACCTTGCGTAGCATTACGCTCTTTCGGCCCATCGCGACGATTTTGCGCAGCGCTTTGTCCGTGATCTGCTCGCCGGCCTTCACGATCGTTTCGCCGCTTTCGTCGAGCATATCCTCGCCGGAGGTAGCGTCCGTGCCCAGCCCCTGATGGGCCAGCGCTTCGTTCAATGCTACCGGCGTACGGATAACGACGTTTCGCAATCCCTTGCTTTCGATGCTGACGATGGTTCCGGAGTGTTCCGTGACGATCGCCTGCCCCTTGGGCTTACGGGCTTCGAAGAGCTCGACGACCCGCAGAAGACCGCCAACCTGATCTTCAAGGACTTTCAACACCGCCTGGATGGAGCGAACCCGTTCGCGTTCGCTGCCTTCCGCCTCACCGAAGTCGACGACGCCGGATCGGATGTCGCTGTGCAGATCCTTCAGGGTGCTCTGTCGTTTCTGCTTGACGTTGGCGACTCCCGTCAGGTACTTGCCGGCGACGCCTCCAGTGTGGAACGTACGCATCGTAAGCTGCGTGCCGGGCTCGCCGATCGACTGCGCGGCGATGATGCCCGTTGCAACCCCGATATCCACGAGCCGTCCGGTGGCAAGGTCTCGTCCGTAACACTTGGCGCAAACGCCCTGGCGAAGTTCGCACGTAAGGACCGATCGGACCGTAATGGTCACCGAAGTGGTGATCTCATACAGGCTGTCGGAATCCCTGTCTTTACGGGAGGAAGCTCTTCGGACGCCACCCGCCAGCAATTTGCGGGCATCCGCCATCGTCATCGCATCGCCCTTTTGGGCGCGGACTTCCCGTGTCGTTCCATCCACCAGATCGTCCACGGCGATCCGGAAGTTATCGAGCTCTCGGGCGATCGGATCCGCGATATCGTTGTTCGCGGCCAGAATCAGTTCGCCCGTGATGGGGTTGACGATATCTTCCGTCGGATATCGACCCTTGACGCGCTCGCTGATACTTTCCAATTGCTCGCCATTTTCCAGGCTCTCACGAATAGTGATGCCGGGAATGGGAAGGCCCGGATCGATGCAGTCCGTGTCGCGAATAATGACGTCCTGCGCCACGTCCACGAGACGTCGGGTGAGATAACCTGCGTCCGCGGTTCGGAGCGCGGTGTCGGCCATTCCTTTTCGAGCGCCATGCGTCGAAACGAAGAACTCGAGGACCTTCAGTCCTTCATGGAAGTTCGACTTGATCGGCAGGTCTTCGATAAGGTTTCCGAAAGGGTCGGTCATCAGTCCACGCATACCGGAAAGCTGCGTCAACTGCTTTTTCGATCCTCGGGCTCCGGAGTCGGTGATGATATAGATCGGGTTGAACTGGCTGATGCCTCCCATGATCGCGTTCGCGACCTTTTCGGAAGCGTCGAGCCACTGTTCGAGAACCCTTGTCTTTCGTTCGGCCGGCGTTAGTTTTCCCCGGTTGTACTGGATATTGGTCTTCTTGACGGCCTCTTCCGCTTCATGGATGATGGCGTCACGCTTGCCGGGGATATCCATATCCGTCATGGCGATCGTGATGCCGGCTTTCATCGCGTACTTGAAGCCGATTTCCTTGAGGTCGTCCAGGAAGATAATACAACACTCTTTGCCGTGCGTCTCGTAGACGTCGGAGACGACCTTTCCCACGCCTTTTTTGTTCATGGTGTGGAACAGGTAATCCGGAGTGTACCGCAGCCGCTCGGGCAGGATCTGATTGAAGATCAATCGTCCCACCGTCGTGTACTGGCTGGTGTCCACCGCGCCGTCCGCCTTGAACGGAACGCTTCCGTTGTTGCCGTTCAGAACGCCGATCACCTTGTTGCCGCGCACCGTTTCCAGTTCTCGATCCTGCCGGAACGGGAGTCGGATGCTGATCGGCTCATGCAGATCCAGTTCGCCGGTATCGTGCGCCAGCATCGCCTCTTCCGGGCTGGAAAAGACGTAGGCGCGTGGCCGCACGCCAGGCTCCAACTCACGGATCATCGTCAGGTAGTACGATCCAAGGACGATGTCCTGAACCGGCGCTACGATCGGTCCGCCGTGCGCGGGGCTGAACAGGTTATGCGACGAGAGCATCAGGATGCGCGCTTCCGCCTGGGCATACGCCGAAAGCGGGACGTGCACGGCCATCTGGTCTCCGTCAAAGTCCGCGTTGAACGCGTGGCAGACGAGAGGATGGACCTGAATTGCCTTGCCATCGACAAGGATAGGCTCGAAAGCCTGGATTCCCAGACGGTGCAGCGTAGGCGCGCGGTTCAGCATGACGGGATGCTCGCGAATGACCTCTTCCAGCGCGTCCCATACTTCGGGGCGCATCTTGTCGATCATGCGTTTGGCCGTCTTGATATTGCCGGTATAGCCACGCTCCACCAGCGTCTTCATGACGAACGGCTTGAACAGCTCCAGCGCCATCTCTTTGGGGAGACCGCTCTGGTGCAGTTTCAAGTGGGGCCCGACGACGATAACGGAACGGCCTGAGTAGTCGACGCGCTTTCCAAGCAGGTTCTTACGGAACCGGCCTTCTTTGCCTTTCAGCATGTCCGAAAGCGACTTCAGGGCGCGGTTGTTCGATCCAACCACGGGCCGCGTTCGGCGGCCATGGTCGATCAGCGCATCCACGGCCTCCTGCAGGAGGCGTTTTTCGTGGTTTACGATCGATTCCGGAGCGCGAATCTCGGTGATTTTTTTCAACCGGTTGTTACGGTTGATGATACGCCGATAAAGGTCGTTCAAATCCGACGTGGCGAACCGACCGCCGTCGAGCTGCACCATGGGGCGCAACTCAGGAGAGATCACAGGAACCGCGTCCAGGATCATCCATTCCGGTCGGGCGCGAGACGCGAGAAACGCTTCGCTTACTTCCAGACGCTTGATCGCGCGAAGGCGCTTGGGACCCTGGGTATTGGCGACCTCGTTGCGAAGCTCACGGGTGAGCTTCTCGAGATCGATCTCTTCCAGCAGTTCCTTTACGGCCGCGCCGCCAAGACCGGCGCGCACGACGTCCTCCCAATCGCCGCCCAGGCGGCGGGTGAGCACTTCGAGCAGCCGTTCCACCGCGCGGAACTGGTCTTCGGTGATCAGTTGCCGCTTTTCGATCTTCTCCAGCAGAGTCAAGGAGGCGGCAAGCTCGTCGATCCGCTCCTGGGCGTCCTTCTCTTCCTGCTTGATGCGCTCGATAAGGTAGGACTGTTTCTGGGCGACGGTCTCCTCGTCCCAGACTTCGCTCTCCTGCTCCTCATCTTCGTTTTCGTTTTCAACGGGAGCGGCGGGCGTCTGATGCTCGCGCATCTCTTTGTTGAACTCGCGGGTAAGGCGATCGCTGATCTCGGATCTCTCCTGGATCAGATCCTCGGTCTCTTCCTTTACGGCGGAGCGGATGTCGGTCAGATCGGCGTTGATACGCGCGCGGTCGACATACGTTACGATATAGGACGCAAAGTAGAGAACCTTTTCGAGCGGACGCGGAGTAATATCGAGCATCAGCGCCAGCGGGCTGGGAACGCCCTTTAAGTACCATATGTGGCAAACGGGCGCGGCAAGCTCGATATGGCCCATGCGCTCGCGGCGCACTTTGCTGCGCGTCACCTCGACGCCGCACCGCTCACAGATAATCCCCTTGAACTTTACCTTCTTGTAGCGCCCGCAGTGACACTCCCAATCCTTGACCGGACCGAATATGCGTTCGCAGAAGAGGCCGTCGCGCTCCGGCTTGAAGGTTCGATAGTTGATGGTTTCCGGCTTCTTGACTTCGCCGTAAGACCACGATCGGATTTCGTCGGGGGAGGCGATCCCGATTCGGATCTTCGAAAACGTACTGGCATCCGCCATAAGTTCTAGTTCCTCCGAAAAAGTCCGGCCCACTCGGCCGGATCGACAAACAGTGAAGCCAGACCACACCTGGCATGCAATTCCTCCGCAGTTGCCCGCGGCTTTCAATGCGTGAGTCGAAAGTAAATGACCGCGACAGCGCACTCCGATTTCGGACAGGCAGCCCTCATACGATGAGATCGGATGATTTCACCGCATGAAGGCGCCATTCAGAATGAAGACCCGAAATCGATGGTTCCATCGCGGTCTGAAACGTTAGAGAATAGGATCTTCGTCCGGAAGCCGAAGCGCCTTCTGGCGTCGACGCGCAGCCGCCTTTACGGGATCCTCGTGCGGGTCGATATCATCGTCGCGGTCACGCAGGTCGATCTCCTTGTCCTGCTGGTCGAGCACGGTCACCTTGAGTCCAAGACTCTGGAGTTCATTGACCAGGATTTTGAACGATTCCGGCACGCCGGGCTCGAGGATATTGTCTCCCTTGACGATGCTTTCGTACGTTTTGACACGCCCGAGCACATCGTCGGACTTGATCGTCAGGATCTCTTGCAGCGTGTAAGCAGCTCCGTACGCTTCCAGCGCCCAGACTTCCATCTCTCCAAACCGCTGCCCACCGAACTGCGCTTTACCGCCGAGGGGCTGCTGCGTAACCAGAGAGTAGGGGCCCGTGGAACGGGCATGGATCTTGTCATCGACAAGGTGGGCCAGCTTGAGCATGTAAATCACGCCCACCGTAACAGGCATATGGAACGTATCGCCCGTCAGTCCATCCCTGATTACCGTTTTGCCAGTATGCGGATCATACCCGGCGCGGGACCAGGCGTTCTTCTGCACCTTCTCGAGGATGTCGTCGATCACCGCCGGATCGATCACGATATCTTCCGCGCCGACCGCAAGGCTTTCGTGCTGCTCGCCGTTTTCTTCGGCGGCAAGCATTGCCGTTCCATCGCCATTGCCCGCCGCGATCTCACGGACAATGGGGGAGTAGACGGGAGTTGCGGCCACACTCGCGCTGATCTCTTCCAGGCGATAGGCATCCAGGCCGGTCAGCACTGCACGCACCTCGGCCAGCATGGCCTCGGGGGTGGCGTTCGGCGTGAACTGCATGCCCAGCCGAAGCTCGCTGTTGACATAGTTCTCAAGAACGCGCTGACGGAAATGGGCGCCCAGTCGCTCCATCTCTCCTATGATCTCCGGCTCGGTCGACGCTTCGAACGCCGGATTGACGAAGGTGCAGTTCAGATTTCTCCCAACATACCCAAGATGCGTTTCCAGGATCTGTCCGATATTCATACGAGAAGGCACGCCAAGCGGGTTCAGGACGATGTCCACCGGCGTTCCGTCCGGCAGGAACGGCATGTCTTCCGCCGGCAGGATCTTGGAAATGACGCCTTTGTTTCCATGGCGTCCCGCCATCTTATCGCCTTCCATGATCTTACGCTTCTGGGCAATGTAGACACGCACGAGCATGTTGACGCCGGCGTTCAGTTCATCTGCAGGCAGGCGCAGCAACTCGCCGTCTTCCATGTCCTTCACGGAAGGATCGGGCCGCTTACAGAAGTTATAGATCCGCTTGTCGCGCGAACCCTGGTACTTGAAGCGGCTGAAGACTTTTACGTCCACCACGCGTCCGCCGTTACCGTGCGGAACTCGCAGCGAGACGTCGCGAGTCTCTTCCGCCTTCTTACCAAAGATCGCGATGATCAATCGCTCTTCCGCCGTCAGCTCGCCCTGTCCCTTGGGCGCGACCTCGCCCACCAGGATTTCATCCGGGCGCACTTCCGCCCCGATCCGGATAATACCGTCTTCGTCGAGGTCTTTGAGCATATCCTCACCCACGTTCGGGATATCTCGCGTGATCTCTTCCGGTCCCAGTTTTGTGTCGCGCGCTTCCTTGTCGAACTCCTCGATGTGGATCGACGTGAAAACGTCGTCCTTCACAAGGCGCTCGCTGAGGAGGATGGCGTCTTCGTAGTTGTATCCGCCCCAGGGCATAAAGGCGACCAGCACGTTCTGGCCCAGAGCCAGCTCGCCCTGATCGGTGCAGGGGCCGTCGGTCAGCACCTGATACTGGCGGACGCGCTGACCCTTGTTGACGATCGGACGCTGCGTGATACAGGTCGAGTTGTTGGAACGCAGCAGATTGATCAGCCGATAGCTGTCGATGCGACCGTCATCGGTGGTGACATCCACCTGATCTGCGGTGACCCTGCTGACGATGCCGCTGCGACGTGCCTGAATGACGGCGCCCGAATCGCGCGCGGAGCGTCGCTCCATTCCCGTCTTCACGATCGGCGCGTCCGGCCGAAGGGTCGGTACGGACTGCCGCTGCATGTTCGCGCCCATCAGGGCACGGGTCGCCTCATCGTTTTCGATGAAGGGGATCATGGCCGTCGCAATGGAGATAAGCTGAACGGGCGCAACGTCCATATACTGGACTTTACTCGGCTTTACCACCGGATAAGCGTCTTCGTGCCGGACTTGAATCTCGGACTCGACGAACCGGTTGTGTTCATCCAGCTTCAAGTTCGCCGGAGCGATATAGAACCTGTGGTCGACGTCGGCCGTCATCCATTCGATATCGTCGCTGACGAGGCCGTCCTTCACCTTGCGGTAGGGAGTTTCCAGGAACCCGTAATCATCGATTCGCGCATACACGGCCATCGATCCAATGAGTCCGATGTTCGGGCCTTCAGGCGTCTCGATAGGACAGATACGGCCATAGTGGCTATGGTGGACATCGCGTACTTCCAGCTTGGCGCTCTGTCGGGAAAGCCCGCCCGGTCCAAGAGCCGAAAGGCGACGCTTGGCCGTCAACTCCGCCAGCGGGTTCGTTTGATCCATGAACTGGCTCAACTGAGAAGAGCCGAAGAAGCTCTTGATGCTCGCGCTGATCGGTTTGACTGAAAGGATCACCTGGGGAATGATATTATCGTTGTCCAGGCTGGTCATGCGCTCTTTGGCGACCTTCTCCATGCGCAGGAAACCCATGCGCAGCTGAGAAGAGAGCAGTTCGCCGACGCTGCGGATCCGCTTGTTTTCAAGGTGATCGATGTCGTCGGTGGTG
>JBBRKX010000017.1:0-15221 GCA_038231675.1 Chthonomonadales bacterium
ACTGGGCACAGAAGCCTTGCGTATATGAGTCGCCAATCATTGCAACGTCAGGCTGCTTAGTCCAACTTCGTTGGGGGTTATTAAATCCGTGCTCATCACTTTCATAAACAACATAAGTTCCACTCTCATTACACAGGACGGTATTCTTTCCTGAGACGCCGCCGAGGGAATTTAGCCGCCCATCATCCGGATGGAGAGCTGCAGCCGCCGACGGATAGGCATCAACACCTTGAGCTCGTAAATCTTCAACCACTTCGAGCTTTGTCCGAGCGTCGAAAGGAACTCCCTCTCGTCTGGCGGCAACAAGATTGTATTCTGGTGTCAATAAAACCAACGCGAATTCCGACAGGTAAAGGGCAAAGACCGTAGAGGTGATTAGCAGGGCGAACTTGATTTTCGTCTTCCCTGATAGTTTGAGAGCCAAGATGGGTAAGACGACGCCCAGCGTGGCGATGAGGTAATCGTATCGAGGCACCGTGGGCGGGGAGTTGAAATTATAGACTAGGAGCAGGTGCATGAAGAGAAGCAGGAAGAAGAGAGCAATGACGACGAACAACAAGTTGGCCAGCAAGGCAAATCTTCCAACCTCAGCCGTTTCTAACCGCCTCTCCGATTGCATCATCTTCCGCATTGCGCAGCCAATCATCGGTCCTTAAATTGGGTTCTTCTTGAACTCTTTCTTCTAGTGACTAACTCTTCCCTTATGGAAGTAGAAAGGCTTGACCGCCGTCAGAACGAAGGATTGTCTCGCTCCTCTGCGTTCACTTTCTCCACACCGGGATTAAGATATGACGTTGAGGAGACTCGCCACTGTAGATCGGCTCGCCCAAAGAATAACCGGAGTCAGAGGCCAGTTCCCTCACGCGCTTGGAAGCAAGCGGGTCATGCTCGGTTAAAGCAATCCAGAAATAATCGTCCGTTAGCGGAGCATCAACCCGGCAAGATATAGTCTTGAACCGCTGCTCTCCCGTCAGACTAAGGGCGAGACGGAGTCCCTGCTCGGCGTAAGGGGAGAGACCGTAGATGCGAACTGGACCCTGGGTTTGAGTCTCAGTGCGAGATAAGTCGAGAGCCAGCCAATAGGAGGGAGAGTTAGGGCCATGCAGCACCTCTGCGATGTCGGTGGTGAAGCCTGCGATCGTCGCCCATCCAAGCACGAACGCAACGGCTGCTATCCGGGCCCGCCGATGCGGTAAGCGAAAAGCGCATGCGGCAATCAGAAGCAAGTAGGGGCCAATGGCGACAATAACATATCGCGGTTGCCACATCCGTGTGAACGCATAACAGACACACAGGCTGACAACGATGGGAAATATCGTAAGCCAGGTAAGCAGAGCGAGAGGTTTCAAGTCAGTATCGTCATCTTGCCTGGGCAAGCGTGAGTCGGGAATGGAGTATTTGAAAGCCAACACAGGCAGCAGGAAAAGAACACTTCCTAGAAGAGTTAACCCGGTGGACTCGAAGCCACCGTTGAAACAACGCAACAGTAGGACGACGCTCTGTAAATTTGGAGGAGTGGCCCAGCTAAATTTATTCCAGAAAGTGTATGACACCTTTGTTGAAACATAGACGATCACGCCAACCCAGGGAAGAAAGCTGAGTGTGATGATACCCACTGCCCACGTGAACCGGCGTAAGTGCCGGCGAGCCATAAATGCTATCCAGAGATACTGCGCGGCGATGACCAATAAAGCGTAATAGTGTGTATAGACAAACAGAATGTTGACAATCAGAAGGATGAGTAGTGAGCGTCCCTTATTTGACCCTTCGCCACGTAGAAACCTGATGAAGACAATATGTGAGCACAGTGTGAGGCAGAAAAGCAGGCTGTAGGGACGCAAATAATAGCTATAGAGGATTAGATAGCTGTTGACTGCCATCAGGCCCAGCGCAAGAGCAATCTCCTGTATTCGAAAACGGAGTTCGCGGCCCAGGACAATAATTGGTACGACGGCGGCGATGGAAATTGCCACCGCAAAAACCCTCAGCCCGGCCATCGAACTTCCGACGACATAAATCCAGGGTTTAAGAATAAGGTAGAACAACGGCGGATGCGCCATGTCCAGTCCCGCGCGCTTAAAGATAGTTAGCCACGACCCTTGTGAGAGGGAATAGTTGAACAACTCATCGCCCCAAAGACGAGGCGTCCGGATAGACCAAAGCCGCAGCGCAATGTAAATGCCGGCACTGACGACAAGCATCGTTGTCGTAATCGTCGGAGAGAAAGAACGCCAGCGGGAATTACCGAATTGCAAGCGGCGTCGGAAACGAGGATTGTGCAAAACTCTTTTTGACTGCCTCTGCGACATGCGCAATCACCTTCACGAAGCGTTAGCGACAGATCCCGAGTAATGAGTGAACGGAAGAATTCGTATGATATATCTTTCTGAGAAGAAATGATTACCGACAAAGAGATTGTTCTGATTTCCGGCATTGAATGGGACTCACTGTGGCAAGGGTCTCAGGAGATTGCCTGGAGGTTGGCAAAAGCCGGTAATCGGGTGCTCTATATTGAAAATCCCGGTATCCGCTCTCCCCTGTGGGAAGACAAAAGACGTATCGCTTTACGCATCAGAAACTGGGTTGGGTCGCTGTTTTCTCGGGGCGTGCGGCAGGTTGGACCTAATCTCTACATCTGCACGCCGATTATTCTCCCACCCTTTGGTCGGCGTTGGCAGCGTTATGTCAACCGACAGCTGTTGCTGCCTCTGATCTCGCGGGCCGCGCGCTCCTTGGGCATGAGCGACCCTGTAATTTGGACCTTCCTGCCGACCGATACCGTGCTGGATTTAGTCAATCTACTCAACGCCGGATCCAACTCGACTATTATCTATCATTGTACCGCGGATTTTTCCGAATTAACTCCCCACGCATCCAAGCTTCAGGCCAGCGAAAGGGCGCTCTTAGAGTTGAGTGATCTGGTATTTGTGACCTGTCGTCAACTGGCAGAGCATTGTTCCCCCTGGAATGATAAGGTCCATATTTTTCCTAACGGCGTCAGTTTCGAACTCTTTGCCAGCGAGGTGACGTCTAATAGCATCGGCCATCATCACGGTGATGGAAACGAGTTTGCCCTTCCGCATCTATCTTCAATTCCACGACCGATCATCGGGTATATTGGAGGGCTGCACCGTTTTGTGGACTTTAAACTGCTCACGGAGATGGTGCGTATGCGACCTCAATGGTCATGGGTTTTTGTGGGGCCGATCCAATCCTCAGTGGGAGAGTTAGACCGATTCCCTAACGTGCATCTACTCGGACAGAAGCCGCACCGGGAATTGCGGAAGTATCTTCGCGCCTTTGATGTCTGCATCGTACCCTATCTGAAAAACCCGGCGACGGCGACGGTGGTGCCGACGAAAGTTAATGAGTATCTAGCCGCGGGTAAGCCTGTGGTATCCACCGAACTCCTGACGATTTGCGATTTTAATGATCAGCACCGAGCCCTGTTGACCGCTCCGTCTAGACCTGATGATTTTCTCCGAGCTATAGACGATAGTTTGCGCCTGCCCAATGATCGGGAAACCGTGGCACACCGCACGAGAATTGCTAAACTGAATGACTGGCAAGACCGTCTCGATAGCATGAGCGCTCTGATAGAGGGTGAAATGCGAGCGAAAAATTCTTTGAATTACCGCTTCGAATCCATAACCACAAAAATCATTTGATAGTCGATTTGCGGACCATAGTCTCAGCCATCCAGAACAGGTTCAAAATTTTTGTCCAGAGGCAAGTGCATCTTTGACAGTTCCGCTAGAGTAACAATATCCCGCGCAAGCTGCTCCCGGAAACCTGAATATTCCTCGGGCTTAATTCCTTGATAAGGCGCTGAGTTTGTCTCCGACGTAATATCAATCTCTTTTAAGGAGATGCGCTTTAAGAATCGTGCAAATCTTATTCGCGCTTCTTCGATGAAGAGCTGAACCTCTGCTGCCCGACAGTTCTCGGCTTTCTTCAGCGCTGCCTCGAATGTTATCAAATACCTCAAATCATAAATGCCATCGGCCAGACCCTTCCACTGTAGCGTCGGGATACTACCTGACTGGGCTGGGTAGGTCGTCATGTGATCCTTGAATGGGCGCTGCTCAGCGCCCACGTGAAAGCCCGGTTCCCATTCGTCAAAGTCGTCGAAAGGCGAGAACGGAGGTTTTGGCAGATGTTGATAGCAATAAGGCGCAATTCCGTCTGCTTTGCTCTTCCAAAGATAGAGTCCGGCGAGCACCCGATGGACATCCGGCTTTTCCATGTGGCATTGCCAGTAGTAATAAGTGCTTCGCTCGCGGAGTTGGTGAAACTCTGAGCGGGCCAGAAAGTAACTCAAGTTCCTGGGCAGGTAATAACTCAGTACATCCGGAGCACAGCCTATCCCATCATCGTCGAAAAGATGCTTTGCGAAAGTCTGCTTAACCAGCGAGGACATGGTTCGTCCGCCTGCGGCTGTTACCCTGCGCCATTTTTTGATGTGGTCGGAGAGAAGCGCCTCGTCGCCGGCGTCCACCTCATCACTAACGTAATAAATCGGCGCCAGCTGTTTGAAATCAATCTTGGAGAACCTCTCCGGATAGGGAGCTGTGATCAAAACGTTGCGGTTAAAACCGATGGAGTGCGCGATGTTCACAGCCAGTTGCAATTGTTCCGGCTGGGATTCGTTCAACGAGATGCTACGAAATCCGTGATCGTAGATGTCCTGCAACTGCGCCCGAAATATTTCTTCCTGCAAGTAATGCTGGGGCCAGTTACAATCCAGTGTGCCTTTGTACCAGATGAAGATGTCCTGGTCAGACTGCGAGAGTTCAATCGGCAGCACTTCAAGTTGCAGCCCCAGTCGGTTGATCGTGCGCTTTCCGCTCCTGCTTTTCGCTTCGATGTATCCATCGTAGATTCCGGCCTGAGCATCGGGGGGAATCCTGACAGACACCCATACCTGCTTGGACTCATTTACGCCAAGCGATGTACAGGCATCTCCTTCCAGCCGCACGTCGGGCGGCCTGTAAACTTGTGATGCGCGCACCACATGCTTCCAATGGCGACATTTTCCTCTTCTAGTATAGCCATCGCGTATTGGCCTCCGGTCATCCTTGAGTAATAGTTCCGGGACTCGAACGGGGGCGGATTGATACACCCCGAGGCCGGCCTGCTCCCAGACCTTGACGATGAAAAGACTGACGTTGCTCTTTGGCACGGTGGCGTTTGGGCTTTCCAGGTCAGACGCCGTTAGTTCCAGATCCGCGATCGGCTCGCGTGACAAGAGGGAGAAAGATAAGGAGAGCATCTCACCCGCCGTCCCAAAACCGCGGAGGCAAGTAATCCTTTCGTCTGTGCGCGTGGGAACGTAAGGCGGGTGCTTGAAAAAAAAGAGCATGTTTGTATAGTAACAAACGTAGGTCAGCCAGTAGTGACCCAACCATAGACTGCTTCGTTTCTAATAGATGGATAGGATGAATCGTCCCACGATTATAGTGTTGGTGCCCGTCAAAAACGAGGCATGGATTCTGAGGACTTTTCTTGAATGCGCGAGTCTTTGGGCCGACTACATCATCGTCGCCGATCAATTATCGGAAGATGGCTCGCGCGAGTTGGCCGCAGCTTTTCCGAAAGTGACGGTGATAGATAATCTATGTGGGGAGTATAACGAAGTGGAGCGGCAGCGTTTACTGATTGCAGCGGCACGGCGTTTCCCCGCACCACGCTTGCTGATAGCGATAGACGCTGATGAGATCGTATCGGCCAACATTCTCGACAGCCCGCAATGGAAAGCCGCGTTGCAACAGCCGCCCGGCACGGTGTTAGATTTCGCCAAGCTTGAATTATACGGCTCAAAGAAACAATATTTTCTCCACTCGGTGGAGGACAAGAACAACTGGATTCCGTTCGGCTACATTGACGACGGCGCTGAACATGAGGGAAGCATTCTTCACACCTGCCGAATTCCCGAGGGCCCTGATTCGCCACGCTTTCGACTGAACGATCTGGTGGTGCTTCACCTTACTCGGTTCAACATACTTCGCGCGGAAAGCAGGGATCGCTGGTATCGCTGCTTTGAACGCATCTCTTTTCCAGAGAAGAATATTCTCACGATGCATCGTTTATATGATTGGTATGACCGTTTGAAAGGTACCTTTCATATTCGCGAGACACGTCCCGACTGGTTCGCCAATTACCTCGAAGCTGGAATCAACCTCGATATCAGCGAGTCAGAGACCGTCTTCTGGTGGGATTGGGAGGTTCTGCGGATGTTCAAAGAATATGACATCGCGCCGTTCCGTTATCTTGATATCTGGTCGGTTAATTGGGAAGCGTTACGCCGGGAGGGTGTATCGCGTGGAGTTCCCGGATTACCGGAAAGACCGGTTGAAGTGCCCCGTCGCATGAAAGATAGATTAATCCGCGCGATATTGCGCTGGCCGCACGCGCGCGGTCTCGTAGATAGAGTAATGTGGCGATTATTCCGCTACGGAATTATCTAGACCTCGAGTCAGATTTAGACGGCGCAGTCTCTTATTTTAACTAACGATCGAGGAATAGGCGGGCTTGACTTCTTGATGTCTCAGTTTAGAATAAGTCGCATTCAAGGGGGCGTGACAACTGCCAAATAGCACTGAGCCTTCCAACATAATCTGGTCGATCGTTGATGGGGAGGCCGTGCTGCTCGACACTTCGTCAGGCCACTACTTTTCTTTGAACCCGCTTGCCACGGAAATCTGGCAATGCTTACACCGGGGCGACGTCTTACCTCATATCGTCGGGACGATTGCCAGCAAGTATGGAGTTGAAGAAGAGCTTGTGCGCCGCGACGTGAGTGAGTTAATCGGAGAATTACGCGCAGCCAGATTGTGGAACTAACTTATATCGACCGGAGATACATGACGAAGGATAACCTAGCCGATAGCGCAAACCAGACTAAGACCCCGGCGGGCCAGGCCGAACAAGATGCTGCGCCAGTTTACCAAAAACCCGTCCTGCGCAAGTATGATCAAATAGAGCAGGTCAAACCCTACGGCCCTAGCGAGCTTGAAGCGGGTTGAAGAATAGCTCAGCCGCCTTCTCTGACAAGGATCCCAGCATCGATCAATTCTTCGATAAAATCCTCCAGATCAGCAGCAGCGGTGATGGAAGCCACGCCGTAGCGCGCCGTCACTTCTTGAACGATAGATTCCCGATTACTCCCCTTCACGAGCCGCCGCCAGATAAAATCGCCGACCGCGTCGAGCACGACACGGAGTTTCGTTGGGAAATGAACGATCACAGAAGTTTGCTCGTCGTCCCTGAACCAGAAAATGGCGTCGCCCGAGATGCGCAACGAAACGTTCGAGGTCCAATGAAAAGTAGTTCTAAACTTTTTTAGTACGGCGCGCTGTGCCTGCATTGCTGGTGCTGAATCCAGCTTGAGACGCAGCCGCCACTCCTGCTGCCTGTATCCCGCCCAGTAGTAAAGCCCCGACAGCAATCTCTCAGGTTTCGTGCTCCATATTTGTCCCGGTAGGAATTTCTCACGCGCCCCGTGCGGTTTATAGATAGCTGCCAGCACAGCCGCGCCCCGACCGTACCTCAGTCCCTTTTTAAGAAACCCATGCCACGACTCGCAGTTGTAATGAATTAACTTCGCCTGCGGAACATAGGTAAGTTGGTAGCCACGCAGCACGACTCGCCAAGCCAGATCAACGTCTTCGCACGCTTCCAGCCTCTCGTTGAAGAAGCCTGCTGCGTTCAACGCTTCGCGGCGATACATGCAATTACCGCTGAGAATCCACGGGTAAATATTTCGCTTGCCACTGATCGTATCTACGAGTACACGTTCGTTTGAGAGCGCGCCGGAATCCTCGAGGTATTGTTGCACGCGCCGGTTGATAGACCTGTTTTCAATCCGGCCCTGACATCCGCCAAGATTGGATACTTTGAATTGCTCCGCCATCAAACTAATCCAGCTTCTTTCTGGAATACAGTGCGCATCAAGGAAGGCTACCAACTCGCCAGCGCTTCGGGCGAGGCCGAGATTCCGAGCTGCCGCTGCTCCCCGGGTGTGCTCGCTCAAAACCTGCGCGCCCTGCTGTTCGGCAATGCGCACAGTGTTGTCCGAAGACCCATTATCTACAACGTGAATTTGGAAACGTTCTTTGGGATAGTCCTGCGCCTTAATCGCTTCCAGGCAGGAGCCGAGGTAACGCTCTTCGTTCTTCGCGGCAATGACAACGTCCACAAAAGGTAACTGCATCTCAGTCAGGCTGGTCTTCAATGGTTTGTTTATTCACACTTGATCCAGGAGCGCGGGAATTTGTGGGAGATGCTGATCTGAAAATTCCAACTCAAAAGTCTCTGCCGCCTGAACTACTTTGGTCAGCAGGTCAAAGACGAATTCACTATACTCCCGAAACGGGTATGCGCTTCCGCGAAATGGCGCGCGTCGAAAGATAACCATGCTCTCATCAAGCAGGCGTCGATGGACAATGTTCCGATTGATTTTCTTGATGCGCGGGCTGGCAACGTTAGCGCGGCGTTGGAGCTGAATGTAGTGTGTAATCGGAAGCGGTTGTTTCCACGCACCGCCATTCGGAAGATCACTCATCCTCACCGCAAACTTCTCTCTATGATCCTTTGCTCCGACCACCCGCGCTCTCAGTTCCGGGAAAAGCCCTAAGGTGCTCTCGGTGAGATGCAGGTAATCCAGGGAGCATAAAGCGTAGGCATGGCCGCCGTCAGCGAAAAAGAACGGGCCGTCGTCTGAGAGTATGTCATATCCTGCGCGCATTAGTTGTACAGCGGTTGTCGTCTTCCCCATACCGCCGTGGCCGGTGAGCAACATCGTTCGGTCGCCTTTGCTCAAGACCGCGCCGTGCAGCGTCTTGATACCGTAAAAGGGCAGAATAAAACTTTGCAGGATCGGGCGGACGATATTAGAGATGACGAATTGCCCGCTGTCGAGGTACTTGCCGCTGAGATTGGCGCGAATTGTATTCGCGTTTAGGTCGTACTCCATTTCATGCCAATAATCCCCATGATTGGCGGAGAAGAATCGCCCGTCCTCGTAATAACAACGACCGTTGCAGAGATTTGTCTCGGCGAACACGCCGCGCGCCCGCGGACAGAGGCGCGCAGCTGAGGGGGCGTCTTTTCTCTCCACGCATAATTTTAAGGATGCGAGTTTATGGGGAAGGCGAAGCGTCAGGTCATTGGAGACGTAGAGGCGTTCGATCCATTCCCTGATGTCCAGGCTGTGCGTCTGTATATCGAATTTCAGAAAATGAAGAAGCAGTTCGAGGTTCACGCTCTTTTCTCCGCGTCAAAATCAGATTTAGATATTCGGCAAACCTGGTGTTATCTTTCAGACTTAATAGTAGTTGGCATAAATCATACTTCGACTTGAAAGCGTCATAATATTCGGCCATCTCATTGCCCAGGTACGAACGCAACTCATCGCGTAATCTTCGCAGCTCGCTCAAGCTCTCGGGCGTCGGTCGGCCGTCGTCGATCATCGTGTGGTTAAGCTCATCCAACTCTGCCGCCAGTTGTTGAAAGCGTCTAAAAATAGCAATGGGCGTGTGGTTCCCTTCCCGCTCCAACTTCTCCAGGAGTTCTCGCATCGCCTGCGGGTTGGCAGCGCCCGCACCCTGATGAGATCGATCAATCTCATTGAGAATGATTTGAAAATCCGCTACCGATGTTTCCCAATCGTAATCTTTCTCGACGGTTTTGAAGGCCGCCTGGCGTAATCTTTCGGCGAGCGATTCATCATTTAGCAAGAGCTTGAGTTTTTCGTAAAGGTCTTGCGGATCATTAGGCTGCGCCAGCAGCAGGTTCATGCCGTCAACGCCATAATCGGAAACTCCGTAGGTGCGCGTCGAGACAACCGGGACTCCGCAACAAAAAGCCTCGAGCGCAGGCAGCCCTAATCCTTCATACCACGATGTGCAACAATATACATCGCAACTAGCAATGATTTCAGGCATCTTTTCTTCGATCGGGCAATAATGAATTTCCACAGGAAAAGGAAGATCGTTAAAAATTGTGCGACCTCTGCTTTCCTGGGTCACCATCACGAGTTGCACCGATATCTCCGCCGAGAGCATACGTAGCGCCTCAAATCCGTCGCGCATTCCTTTATATGGCATCAGGTAATTGCCGACCATCAGGACCCTCTTAAGCTTGGTCTCTGATTTAAGAGGTCTGCGACAAAAAATCATTTTATTGATTCCCATCGGAAGGTAGAAGGACTCTCTTTCGATGCGTTCCACAAGCAAACTCTGCACCGCCCGCGAAATCGATATGATGGGAACAGGCAGCTGGTATATTTCAGTAAAGGTCGGGCAATCTGAAATAAAATCAGTGTAAGTCTTGCCCCGCCCATGATGAAAACTTTCGTAGTCCTGACAAAACAAGATGCAGCGAGAGGCGGCCAGATTCGGAAGAACCATCGGAATCAGAAAAGCGTTAGACACGATTACGAAATCATACTTTGCCATGTCTAAGGCTTCAATCTCCCTAGCCTCGATCAAATTGGCTTTCAAGGGAAACCATTTGGGCCGCCCCGCAAAAGAAAAAACATCAACTTCTCCGACGTCTGCCAGGCGATTGGCTAACTCGAAGATCACTTTGACACCCCCACTGAGCGCGGTTGTCGGTAAGCAGAATAGTAAGCGCAAGGTCTTTTCTCTCCGATGACACTTTATATCAGTTGCATTATTTCTGGATGTTTCAGGGTTGTGCTGTTCTATGTTGCGCTCTTTATCAGGTGAGCATTGATCCGCTTGTCCTTTCACCAGCTTGAGAAAACGGTTCAAAAGTTCCCTTGAGCGGTCTCGACCGAATATCCCTTAACTGTTCAACTAACGCATCAACATCCCCCGTCGGAAGAATGTAACCATTTCGACCGTCGACCACATACTCTTTCATGCCGGTGTCCTCCGTGACGATGACCGGCACCCCACACGCAAGAGCCTCTAGCGGAGCAAGCCCGAGCCCGTCTTCAAAACTGGGATGAACCAACACATCGGCGCGGTGCAGACACGGAAGCGGGTCTCCGGGACGAATCTTGATGCGAGGATCAGCCGCCAGTTTCTGGCGCAAGTACTTCTCCATGCCGTCTGTCCCGTGACCACCGACAAGAATCAGTTCGGCCTCGTTGTCCTGTATGCGCTCGAACGCCTCTAATAAGACTGGTACCCCTTTGGTTACCTGCAAACGTCCGACACTAACGATGGTAAAGCCGCCTGAATGAGAATTACGGATGGGTGGAGCAAACCTGGGCTCGACTGTGAGAACGCGCCGCCGCAGTTTCGCTTCTGGCACTCCGGCTTCTATGTAGGTTTGACGTGAATACTCTGAGTTCACGTAGATCAAATCAGCCATCTCGTATTCCCGCAAGGTCTTTCTACACTGCGCACCGTTGAGCCAGCTTTTCTCGATCGGAAAAGCTTCCGTGGCCCTACGATGCTGCCGCATTACATGAGCCATGTGTGAGGACGGTGATTCGAGGATGATATGTTTGTACTTAAGTTGCCGGGCACGGTCGAAGCTATGTAGCGCTCTACCGCTGAATCCGTGGAAGGCTTCGGACGGCCTGAGCCTCTGAGACACGGCGCGGTCGAATAAATCGGCAGAAAGGAAATCCCTCCAACTAAGCGAATACCGAAAAGGTGGCGCGTGGAATAACCAGCGAAAGCGCTTGAGGGAAATCTCTTCGCCGTAAGAATCATTTGGTTTCTTGCGACTTGCATAGTAGCCGCCAAGGTCGTTCTTTGAGCGCCCCTCTTCAACCAGCATGCTTAAGTGTTTTCCGAGACCACCTTCGTTATATGGAGCATTGCAGGCGAAGATTTTCATCTTGGAACAACTGGCATCTCATCGATTTCTCAGAACATCGCAGGCGCCGCAACTGGTAGATTTCTTACTTTGCCATTAGGCAACAATCGTCTAATTCATCAATCAATTAAGACAGCTTGCGGCCCGCGCTTTGGTCGAACGACTTTTTTGGCGACACCCAATTCCCAAAGGTAATTATCGAAAATGCGTTCCGACTGCCTGTTAATTTTGAGTTTCGACCGTAAGAAGCTTTGCAGCGACACGCGTAAAGTCTTTGGGGTCGACATGCACTCCATTTACAACCAGATCAAGATGAAGATGCGCCGGCGGCTTTTGCGCGCCGCTATTACCTGAAAGAGCGATGATGTCGCCGCGCTTTACCGCATCGCCCGCTAGGAGGTTCCTGCGCGAGAGATGCATGTACTTCGAGAATACTCCCCCGCCATGGTCTATACAGATCGTTTCGCCTGGCACCCATTGCCTTCCAGACAGGACAACCATTCCATCGTTTATCGCGCTTACTGGTGTTGCCATAGGCGCTCTGTAGTCGAGACCAGCGTGGCGTAAATGTTTAGTCTTATTGTAAGTACGCTTGTCGCCGAAATTGTCCCTGTCTGGCCCAGGCACTGGTCGCACGAAAGGTCCCGACCAATGCCGCCGCGTTCTCTGTTTGTAAATCTCACGCATCGTCTCGAAATCATGCCTCATGCGGGCCGCGATCTCTGGTGTGGGCTCACTGAAATCCTTGTCCACTCTTAACGCAGATTCGCGATAATTGCCGCGACGCATGAAATACTTGATCTCCCAATGAGATTTGGCTTCTCGGTTTTTTCCGCCAACGTCTGCCGTATATGACCCTTGAACTACATCCAGGGGAGCCGCGATGAACGTGCGAAGCCTTCGCTCGTTTCTGGTGCTATAGAAGAACAGAGGCTGCGGTTCTGTGAGCTGTTGTCCGCCGGCGGATTCCGGTTCAAACTGAACTGGCAAGCTACCAACAAGGTCATCGACTTTCTCAGGAAAGGACAGTTCCACAAGCAGCACCTTGCCCTCCGTGATCAAGTACTTTCCATCTTCGTTGTAATTCGTGATCTTGAGGTCGTTTAGAATAGTTGAAGTCAGATTAGACTTATCGGAAAGCGAGCGGCCAGCCAAAATAACCGGAAGCCCTGCAAGGATCGCCAGGAATTCGCGTCGCGAAGCGCTCATCAGAACCCTCCCACTGACGTTAATCGTCTGGTCCAACTCTTTATGAAAAGGTGTCGCAATTGCATGATTCCCAAATAACCCTTACAGCGGGATCTTTGAATGTTGGCAGCTCTTGTGGCAGTCATGCAACCAGAGATGAACTTAAACCGCTGCGACTCCGCCAGCACTTTCCTTTGGTGGTCTCTCCTGAAGTCCTAAAAGTAACTCCAAGCTACCACCCGAGGGGTGCCCTTTCGAAAAACGTTCGGCCCGGCCATACGGCTTCATTGATTTCCCATTTGTCATAGAAATTTAGAGCATAACACTTGATCGGCACTGGTGGCAGACTGCCGATGTTCACATCAGGCAACCCTTTCGAGGCTTTCTAATTCTGCATATCCGTTGTCGACCCAACAAGGTGGGAAAGAACTCGCGGCTGTTGAGAATGGTCAAAGCCTTCATCACGTCGAGCGAATATCGTCAACGCTTCGGGCCGTGACGCCGGATGATTTGTAAGTTAGGTATGCGAGTCACTGTAGGAAAATCGTAGTAAATACCCGCAGGCACTAAAAACAAGGAAGAACATTAAAAAAGTTGAGTTGTTGTCAGTGTACCTACTTGGCCGTCTGTGTTCTTCAGTGAACGATGCATGATAAATTTCTGCGCAAATCTGATCCGACCATTGTGGTCACCCGCATTATCGGTCTAATGTGTTTTGGGCTTATTCATATTAATGGTCTTCGTGTTTGTTCGAGGAGAGCAAAACTAATTCGGCGAGTTTGAAGTCCGAATCCAGCACGTCGAGTTCAAGCGGCAGATGATCGGCGAGCAGTAGCCGGCATGAGCCTTAAAACTTAAGACATGGAGTTGAAGAAATGAAAATATGACAAACCCGCGCGCTCGCAATCACCGTCGTTGCTATCGCGCTCGCAGGTTGTGGAAGTTCCGCCTCGATGTCATCGCCCACCGCGACTTTCAAGACTGCGCTCAAGGCACAGCGAGAAAAGGACGTGGCAACCTATATGAAGACTCAGTCAAAAAAAGGGCTGGAGAACCAGGAGGATGTGGTCAAGAGGGATGGAACGTTCAAAACGTTGGAGGACTTCTACAGGGCCAAGCTGAACGATACTGACACGAGGACTATGGCAGCCAATGATCCGGAAATACGCAATGAGAAGATAGTTGGCGACAGGGGGTCGCTTGAATTCAGATACTCGGGCAGAGAATGGCAGACTCAAGTCTTCGTCAAAGAGCGTGGCGAGTGGAAAGAGATTCCGACCCTATGATGATCCAGGAAGGGATTAAAGTAGAGAAGAAGACAACTGAGATGAGACACACAATCTAACTATTTACTCAACCCGAACAAATCGTTGGGCAACTAAGAGTATGAACCCTGTACCGAGAATCATCCTTGTACTCTTCCTGGCGTGCACCGCATTCAACGGATGCACTCGCAGGAGGGAGACGCCGACCACGAGGGCAATTGACGATGGACCGAAACCGGCGGTCGCCAAGTCGGGACGATTCACGACGGTTCGCGTAGATATTCGAACCGACCGGCTGGAACTCTTCCTGCGTGACGAAACGGGACGCGCATTCAATCGCTTCGACCACCTTGCAGCCTGGCTCGCAGGCCGGAACCAACACTTACGCTTCGCCATGAACGCCGGGATGTACGAACCTGATTTCTCGCCGGTGGGACTCTTAGTGGAGGACGGGCGTGAGATTTCTCCGCTTAACGTTGCCGACGGCACGGGCAACTTCTTTTTGAAGCCCAATGGCGTATTCTTCGTTTCCGGATCAGGGCCTCGAATTGTAGAAACGACGGAGTATCCAGCACTTGCTCAGGGCGTGCGCCTGGCAACGCAATCGGGTCCCTTACTCCTCCGAAACGGTATTCTTAATCCCGCGTTCAATGCTGCGTCGTCGTCC
The DNA here is from genome assembly GCA_038231675.1 of Chthonomonadales bacterium. Taxonomy (GTDB): domain Bacteria; phylum Armatimonadota; class Chthonomonadetes; order Chthonomonadales; family Chthonomonadaceae; genus JBBRKX01. The sequence goes on from JBBRKX010000017.1 coordinate 14,917, forward strand.
CGGTTCATACGCAATGGAGTCGGCATCTCGAAGAATACCATCCTGTTCGTTATCAGCGAGCAACCGATTAATTTCTACGAGTTCGCCATCTTTTTTCGGGACGAACTGCAATGCCAGGACGCTTTGTATCTGGACGGTACCGTCTCTAGCATGTATTCCGTCGATCTGACGTTCTCCCTGAAAACAGTACCAGAATAAAATAGAAAAGATCCGGGCAATTATGACAGGATGGGAAGGACATAATTGCCATGAAGAGATCGAAGTTCACAGAATCGCAGATCGTGTTTGCGCTGCAGCAGGCGGAG
>JBBRKX010000018.1:0-14918 GCA_038231675.1 Chthonomonadales bacterium
GCGGACACCGCGCAATTCATTGCGGCGGAAATGCGTACAATCCGTCACGACCGATGCGGCGACAACACATGATGGTCAACATGCCGAGATGCATTGCGGTGGAAATGACGCCAACACATTGTGATGCGCCCATCGTTGCGGCGGACACGGCGCAATCCATTGTCATCATGTTACGGGCCCAATTCATTTCGGTCGACATGGCGCCCCCTCTTGCGGAGGACACCGCGCAATCCATGATGATGCATACGCGCAAAATTCATCCCGGGACAAACGCTAGCCGTGCGGCCGCAGAAGCTCCTCGGCAGCCGTCTCGTCCGTAGCGACCGTGGCGCGGAGCAAAACACGGTCCTGTGGAATCGAAGCAGCTGAGGATGGGCGGACGAGGCTGTCTACGGCGGGGAGTAGAGCGGCACTATGGCGGGTAATGGGAGCCAGCCGTTCCATATTGCGTGCTTCCTGGATCAATTTTCTTCCCACGAAGGCAATATAGCCTGGCAGGGTGGCGATCAATAAGCAGATCAAGCCCAGAATCGGGGTGGCCGACTTCCCATTCGGGAGCGCAATCATTAACAATCCCCCTAACAGAAAAAGCAGCGCAACGCCGGAGCCCACAACCATCAAGCTGGCGCCAACGGTCGCCATGCTTGTCTTCCCCATGAGATACGTTGCGTACTTTCCCTTCGGAACCAGCCGCTTTTCAAGGTTCTGTGTGGTAGGCATTGGGATTCCTTTCGCGTAAAGCGCTCCCTGTAACCCTTCCTTTGCTGAGTTCTCTTGCAAAGAAGCCTCGCGACGGTTACCCTCGACGTCCCCACATCTGGGCGAGCATGCTTTCCAGGAAGAGCAACGGCACCAGAAGCCAGATCAGCGGCCGCCAGACCTCCGCGCCATAGCGAGCGCGACGGACGGACGCCTGCAGCAGACTGGGCCTCGCCGCCACCGTGAGGTGGCTCGAAGACAACCCGGCCTCCGTAATGGATTGCGTGGGATCGGCGTACGCGAGGTCGCCCTCCGCCGCCGGCAAGCCGACCGCGAACGCATCGGAGGTCCGGCTGTTCGCCACCGAGATGCGATAGAGTCCCGCTCTACTGGTCGTATTGTAGGAAAAGCTCACGCCGCGCGCGTCCAGCACGCTCGTCTGCGCCGTGGTATGCCCGTCCGGGTCCGTCACACGAACGGACTTATTCGCGTCCGAAAGCGGAAGCGAAAGGAACAACGCTTCGTCCTGGCGCAGATTTCGGTGCGAGGTCGGTCCCTGCCCGAGATACGAGAGGACCTGCGAGACCAGCGGAATGAACGACGGCCGCAGCGGCAGTTGACTCCAGGTCGAGTCCGCGCTGCTCGCGGCAAGGATCACTTTGCCAAGTCCCACATGACGCTCCACAAACGCCGGTTCATTGTTGCTGAAGCGCATCATTACCTGCACCGCATTGATATCCTGCTCGTCGCTTTCCGGTTCCAACGGATAGTATGTGGTGAACCGGGCGCTGTCGAGGTGCATCACAGAGGTGTCTTTAAAGAGGGTGAACACAGGATGCCGTATGGAGCCCGGGTTCAGCGTAATCGCACTGGCGTCGGTGAGCACCCGCCTTGTCCCCAGTTTTGCGGGCAAGAGACCCGCCGCGCCGAGGTCGGCGTTGACGGAATGCACGTCGGTATCCGGGCCGGGGAAAATGAGCAATCCCCCGCCGCCTTTGACATACTCTTCCAGCGCCCGGCGATCGTTCGCGGAGAGCCGGGACAGGCCGGCGATAACGATCGTATCGTAATCGCGCAGCGTGATGTCGCCGAACCCCGCGCCTTCCCGCAGTTTCGGAGCCACGCTTTCCGCCGCGCCCAGCGGCGCCATGGCATTCATCAGGTAAAACGATTCGCTCTGCGTCGGGTTCGCCGTCGGGCGCATATCCTGCACCAGCACCTTGATCCGTTCCCGGGAGCGGACCACAAACGAAGCCCCGTTGTCATGCGCCAGCCCGTCGACATTCCCCTGGTCTGCAAGTTCAATTCGGCAGGTATGCGTGCCGGGCTCGATAAACCGCCAGAGAAAATGTGCGGTCTGGACGCTGTTCGGCGCGATGGTCACCCGCGTGGACGCCGCCGGCTTCCCATCTACGATCAAGTTGACGAGCAGATCGCTTCGAGGCCGGTTCCCATGGTTAGCGATCTGGCTTTCGATGCGCGCGGAAAGCTGTGGAGTCACAAGTTCGCTGCTCAGCGTAGGGGTTGCCACCACCAGGTTATCCCGGCTCAAGGCGGGCGCGCCCGCCGACACCCACGTGACCCGCGCTTGTTTGCCCATGTCGGTCCATACCGACTTCGCCGCATCCTTTTTGCTGCTGCCCCACGCCGGAGCCTGGTCATCCGAGATCCAATAGACCTCCTTGACCGGCGTACGCGAGGCCGTGAGCAGCTTGTCCACCGCCTGCGCCGTGGAAAGGTAATCGGTGGATCGGTCCCCTACTTTGGCGATGCGGACCCGCTGTCGCACGAGGTTGAGATCGTAGGTCGGCGCACCGACCGTCGCATTCGGCTTATCCGAGAGAAGTACGAGGGAGGCGGAGTCGCCGGACTTCAGGATGTGCGTCAGGATGTCGTCGGCGGCGGCCTGCGCTCGCTCAAAACTACGTTTGCCGTCGTTGGGATCGCGAAAGTCCATGCTATAAGAGTTGTCCAGCACGATGACGGCATAAATCCGGGCGTTCTGCGACAGAAGCGGAATGCCGAGCGCTCGCAATACCGGGCGAGCGAACGCCAGGACGGCGATCGCGACGATCAGCATGCGCAGGCTCAACAGGATCAGCTCTTCGATCCGCAGGCGCCGGCGCTGTTTCTTCTGCGATTGGCGCAGAAACTCCATGGCGGCCCAGCGGACGATCTTTTGCTTCCGTCTTCGGATCAGGTGGATCAGCAGCGGAATGCCGACCAGGCCGAGCAGGCCGAGAAATGCAGGGTTTAAGAATGACATAGATATTTTCGGTTGCGTGTCGAAGGCTCGAAAATCGAGCCGATACGGTGACGGCGGTCGCGGTCACTCGCCGCGCTTCGCTGCGGACGGACCCGTGCATCGCGCCGAATATTTCAGCGCTTTGCACGCTGCGCGAGGTAGGCGGCAAGAGCAGTATCGATCGGCATGTCGGTCGGAAACTGCTGATAATCCATATTCAGTTCCCGACAGCCGCGCTTGAGAATACTGACATACTCTCCAAACACCTGCAGATACTCTTTACGCAAAGAGTTCGGCTCCGCCGGCAGCGCCTCCTCGCCCTCCATGCCCTCGAAGACCGCCGAATCCTTGAAAGGGAACGTCATCTCGTCGCGATCGAGGATATGGAAGATCAGCACTTCGTGTTTGCGATGTCGAAAATGCTGGAGTCCTCGGAGCACTTCGTTGGGATCGGTGAACAGATCGCTGAAGACGATCAGCAGGCCCCGACGTTTGATCCTTTCGGCCAGATCGTGAAAGGTGTCGCCGACCCCTGTTTTCGGATTGCTTTCCGTATGGTCCAGCATATCGAGAAGCAGTCGCAGGTGCGCGTTCGTGCTGGCGGGCGGCACAAACTGCCGCACGCCCTGGTCGAATGTCGCCAGACCGACCGCGTCGCGCTGCTTCAGGAAGAGCGAGGCAAGCGCGGCCGCCATGATGGACGCATACTCCCGTTTGGAAAGGGCCGTCGTGGTGCCTTTGTAGTCCATGCTGGTGCTGGCGTCCATCACAAACATCGCCTTGAGGTTGGTCTCTTCCTCATACTGCTTGATGTGATAGCGGTCCGTGCGCGCATAGACCTTCCAGTCGATATGCCGGATCTCATCGCCGGGCACATAGTCCCGATGCTGGGCGAATTCCACGCTGCTGCCGCGGTGCGGGCTGCGGTGCATTCCGCTGATGACCCCTTCTACCACGGCGCGGGCTCTCAGTTCCAGTTTCGCGATTCGGGCCAGCGTCTGCGGATCCGCAAGCTGACGAGTGGGCGTTTCCATACTTACTTTCTATCCCCGTTTAAAGTGAGCGCGCAGCAGATGCTCGGGCGGCGTATCGGAAAGCGGACCGCAGGCGGGCCGAACCAGCACGTCGGGCGCACGGGCGTCCGCCGGTTCGGAGGCTCTCAGCAGCGTCTTCGCTTCCAGCGACTGCGCGGCGCGCAGTTCCAAAAAGGCGAGGCACTCGAGGGCCGCGTTCCCAACGCCCCAGCTGGGCCCATTCCAGTAGTCCGTCAATTCACGCACGGCGGGGATCGCCCATGCATCCCCTATCTGTTCAAGCCCCTTCAACACCGCGAGCGTAAGCGCACGATTCTTCATGGGCGATTTCAGCGGTATCAGAAGCAGACGCTGTTGCTCCCGGGTCAACAGGTCGCGCTGATCCGCGCGCATGCGCGGCAGAAGCCGGCACAGCGTGGCCGAAATATAGCCCCGGTTCTGGGGCGGAGCATCCGATCTCGACAGCATCTCCAACGCCAGTCCCACAAACCGGGTATCCTCCTGCTCGCTGATGATCGCCGCAATCGTTTTACTCGCTCGAAACGGAAGGAGAATGTTGAGCCCGGCTATAAGCGTCAGACACGCAACACCGAGGGCCAGAAAGATCGTTCCCTGCGCCTCTATGTTGGAAGCGGGCGTCCTGTAAAACCAGAGCGCGAAGCCGGCAAGCACGGCGGCGCTGACATACGACCCTTTCCGAGAGCGCGTCTGGAACCGCTCGGACTCCATTTCCGCCAGCCGGAACACCAGGTCGGGTGGCATGCCCCGAATGATGCGGCCGGCCGATGTGCGCCGTTTCTTACGGAAACTATCCAGGCTATCGAGCAGCGCTTGAAAGCGTTTCCTCTGCTCTGCAGTCAGCGGTTCCAATCCCGGAGTGTTCTCAGCCATTCCACCCTCCGTCCAAACTTATCGCACCGATATGGCCGGCGGTTAAAACCGCCGGCCATATCTGGCCATTCCAACCTCCGTCACCGTTCACAGGCTATGCGTTTAAACGCTACTTACGAGCCGGGTCGGTCGGTCGCGGCGTGCTTTCCAGTAGTTTTTTCACCACGATGTCCGGCGTGATGCCTTCGGCTTCCGCATTGAAGTTCGTCAGAATGCGATGCCGTAGAACGGTAGTCGCCACCGCAGCCACGTCCTCCGTGGTCGCATAGCTCCGGCCATATAGCGCCGCTCTCGCCTTCGCCCCGAGGATCAGATACTGCGAGGCACGTGGCCCCGCGCCCCAGCTGACGCACTCTTTCACAAAGGCCGGCGCTTCCGCCTCGTTCGGCCGCGTGGCCCGGGTGAGCGCCATGGCGTACCGGAAAACATGGTCGCCGACAGGCACTCTGCGAACGATATCCTGAAGCTCGATGATGTCTTCGGCCGACAGCGTCTGCTTCAATTCCACGCTCTGCCCGCCGGTCGTCGACTTCATGATCTGCAGTTCCTCCTCGGCGGAGGGATAGCCCACCGTGACCATGAACATAAAGCGGTCCAGCTGCGCTTCCGGAAGCGGATAGGTGCCTTCCTGCTCGATCGGGTTCTGCGTGGCAAGGACGAAGAACGGTTCGGCCAGCTTATGAGACAGACCGCCTACCGTCACCTTATGCTCCTGCATCGCTTCCAGAAGCGCCGCCTGGGTCTTAGGAGGGGTCCGGTTGATTTCGTCGGCAAGGATCATGTTCGCGAAGAGCGGTCCATGTAGGAAGACGAACTTTCGCTCGTGTGTGATCGGGTCTTCCTGGATGATCTCCGTGCCTGTGATGTCGGCGGGCATCAGGTCCGGCGTAAACTGGATTCGCTTGAAGGAAAGCGTAAGGATCCGGGAAAGCGTGCTGACGAGCAGGGTCTTAGCAAGGCCCGGAACGCCGACAAGGATGCAGTGCCCGCGCGCAAAGATCGCGATCATCAGCTCTTCGATAACCGCATCCTGCCCGACCACGACACGGCCTATTTCGCGGCGCATCAGGTCGAACGCGTCCCGAAGACGTTTCAGCCGGGCAAGATCCTCCTGATCCACGGCTGCATCTGCGGCATTGGTTACGGGAGACGGGGCGGTAGTCATTGTCAATGGCTCACTTTCATGTGTGTTATGGCCGTTCTTACTTTAAACAATAAGACAGCGCGATCAAGCTGTAACTGGTCACCAGGGGCGGCTGATTTTCCCAATAGCGCGAGTTGGCATTGTACCAGCTCCCGTCCGGGCGCTGAACCGCGGTGATCCTGGCAGCCAGGTCATGTCCCCAGTCGTGGGTCTTGCCCGCTGAGTCGCGGACAAGTTTTTGGCCGTAAACGTCCAGTGTCTTCGCCATTGTGTGGTAGTAATAGTAAAGCGAGGTGGACCCGAACCCCGGATGCTCGTCGACCGTATAGTGGCCTCGGATCCAGTTGAAAGCCGATTGCGCTCGTGGATCGTTCTTCGAAACGCCGGCATAGATGTAGCTCTTCAGCCCGGCGTACGTCATCGAACCGTACGAATGACCGGGTCCTGCAGAGGCTTCCGCACCTCCCTGGCTATTGTAGACGAAGCCTCCGTCGTTTGTGGCGGTCTTCACCCACGCCTGATCGTTGCTTTCCCGCCGGTTTTGAACGCGCTGCAGAAAAATAATCGCCTTCTTAAAAACAGGCGCGTTCGCGGGCGTGCCGCTGTCATGGAGCGCTTCCAGCGCCATCGCCATGTTGGATAGGTCGGGCCGCTTGTCATCGCCGGGGTCGTCGCCATAGCCGATGCCGCCATACATGGGGCTGCTGGGCCCGATTCCGGATGACTCATCGTACTGCGACTTCTCGAGAAATCGCTGCGCCCTCTGGATCACGCCCTTATAACTTGGATTGTGCGTGAGCGACAGCGCCATGATGCCCAGGCTCGTGTTATAGTTCGGCAGCGCGACTGCGGCGTTGGCGCTGCTGTAGATGCCGCCGTCCGGGCGGGCCGCTTTCAGCAGGAACTGCACCCCTTTGGCGACCGCGCTGTCATTGACCTCGTTCCTGCCATTGTGCAGGAAGGCGGACAGGCTGAGCGCCGTGGTCGCCGGATACTCGCCCCAGGAACCATCCGGCTCCTGAACATGCCTCAGGTAGCCAAGTCCTTTCGCGACGGACTGTCGCGCCCGCACAAGAACGGGATCGGCGGGCTTCGCCTGGGAACGGCTGAGGGAACCGGCCAGCAGCGCTCCCGGAAGGACGGGAGCGAGCAGGAGCGTGGCGAATAAACGACGACAAATCATTTTCAGGCTCTTTTCTTACTGATACATTCGACGCAGACGCGCGGCGGAGAGCAGTACGGCCGCCATGCCGACGCCGCCAAAAAGGCCGGCAGAGGCAAGCGGGACAGGATAACGAAAAGGATATTCGGGCGCGTCCGTGCGATCGTACACAAGCGGCGTGCGCAACAGATCCAGCTTAAAGGCGGATCCGGTGGCGACCACCGGGTTCACCAGCAGCGCCCGCTCGATCAACGCCGTCGGATCGTCCATCGCCTTGACCTTCGGGTTCACGAGGAACAGGCCCAGAATAGTGACCGCCGAGAGCAGCGTCGCGACGCCCGCCCCTCGTGTCCACGCTCGTCCGCCTTTACGGCGGAGCGCGACGAGAAATGCGACCGCTCCCGTCATAAATACGGCCCCCAATACGACACAGTGCGCAACGAAGAACGACAGCGCCGTGTGCCCGGAAAAGCCGGACGCCGCGAGCACGACGATCCATCCGGCGCAATAAACACCTTGAGCGATCAGCAGCGGCAGGAGGCCCGCCGCGATTCTCCCAAGCGCAAGGTCGAACGGTGTCAGTCGCGTCAGGAACAGCGACTGGATTTTCTCGTCTTCTTCCGCCCTCGGCGCGCTGACCGCGCTTAAAACGGCGGCGCACGGCATAAAAAGGATCGGCATGACGACCAATCCCAGGACAAAGGTGCGGTACAGATTTGCCGGGCCGATCGGCAGTAATTGAATCAGGTCGGCATACTCTTCGGCTGCCTTGCGCGCTCCCGAGGCCATGCCCACGCTAAGCGTTCCGCCGTGGCTCCATACCAACGTGAGCGCAAAGACACCGGCCAACAGCCCGAATACCTGCAACAGCAGGAACATCGGCTTGCGCCCGCGCATTTCGCCGCGGAATACCAGAAGCGCCCCAAACGCCCGGCTGATCCGGAGCGCTTCCGCCCTGTGCGAGGTATCGGCAATCCGAAACATCGTCATGGTCTCGCTGCTCCGCGCGCCATGCCCGGATGCGCGGTAAGAGACGCCGTAAAAATGCATTCGATAGGCGTATCCCTGCGCGGAGTGCGCTTCGGATTCACCATATAGGCGTTGTTGCCCCCGCCCGGCAGCGGATTGTCCAGAATTGCGGCGGGATCATGCCACACGGCGACCAGCGATTTTGCAAGGTCGGCCTCGAAACCGGCCCGCAAGACGCGCGACCCCGTGAACACCCAGTCGTGCGCGGGCATCCGCTTTTCCCCGGGCATCTCCATCATCAGCTCTTCTGCAGGCACGCGCACGACCTCTCCCGTGCGCGCATGCCAGGAAATTTTAATCGAAACGGGCGCGCCTTGCGGAGTCGTCCTATCGCCCTGAAACTTCAGCACATTCTTCGGATCCAGTCCCAGCATTAAAAGCGCTACCTGAAGATGCAGCGGCCGAACATCCAGGCGGAGCAGGCTCTCGTGCAATTTTCCATGCGGGGCGACAGCCAGATATTCGATCGCGCCCTCGTCCATATTGATCACACCGGGACAGGTCGCCGTCCTGGACGTCGTATCCACGAGGATCGCGCCCACACGAAAGACATGCTCGGTTATCTTTTCCACGACGGGCGGCGCGGCGGCTCCAGGGGCCGTTTTTTGCGCGGGAAGTCGAGTGGGTACAAGCCCTACCAAAGCCGCGCAAAGCGTGAAGGTGCGGAGCATTGAGAGGAGATGGCTCATGTAAAAGATGCCGATTCGTTGCGCGATTGCGTTTCCCATCCTACTTTTGATAGATCGGCAACAGGCCTGCCGGAACCTGCAACACCAGCACGCTCATCGCCGTGGCGTAATTGATTCCGGCCTCCGAATAATTGGTGGTGCGGGACCAGCCTCCGTCGGTCTCCTGACTTTTCACCAGGATTTCTCGAACATTAGGATACCACTGCTTCCAATACTCCCCACCCGCCTGATACATGGCCTGGGTGACGTAGTACATCGCGTAGAAGAAATGCTCCCGGTACGGCCACCAATCCCTGCTTTTATCAAGCGGATGAGACTGGAGGTACTTCAGACCATTCTGGCATTCCGAGGAATCGCGCAGGCCCGCCATCATCAGCGAGAGGCAGCCCGCGCCGGTCCTTGCGGGCCCGGAGGCACGCTGCCCTACCTGATAGCTGAAGCCGCCGTCCGGATTGTTGGCGCAGCGTTTCATATAAGCGACCGCCCGGTCGATCGTTGATTGCGCCACTTTCAGGCCCGCATTTCGCGCGGCGCGCATCGCCAGCACCTGAACCACCGTAACGGAAATATCCGCGTCTCCCTGCGTGGGCTGATATCGCCACCCGCCGTCACGCGCGCGCTGGCCGTCCAGCGTCTGCGTATCCTCGATCAGCTTGATCGCCGCCTGCACTTTCACTTTCAGGTCATGGCGTTTGGGATTCATGCCGTACACTTCGGAAAGAGCCAGGGTCGCGAAGCCATGGCCATACATGGGCGGGCCGCCATTGGGACTGCGCACCAGGCCGGCGGCGGCGTACTGCCCATCCGTACGAATACAGCTGGCAAGAAAGTCGACCGCTTCGGACATAACGAGCCCGTATCGGCCCCGCCCGGGCTGATGCCCCGCAGCGAGAAACGCGAGTAGAGCCAGTCCCGTGATTCCCACATCGGCGGAATACCCTCCGCTGGCCCAATGGCCATCGGATTCCTGATGGGTCGCGAGATAGGCAAGCCCTTTGTTTACAGCCGCCTCCGATGCCGGCGTCCCAAGGTACTCTCTCGCCTCCACATCCCAGGGAGAGACCACGGAATGGCGGATCGTCCCGTTGCGCTTTTGGGCGCTCGCTCCGGAGGTAATCAGCGTTCCGGCCAGGCACAACGGCAGGAGAGAGACGGTGAGAACGCGACAGGAACGCATCGCGCGATCCCATGCGCCAACGGGGACGTGCGCCTCACTCCGCGTATTCCTATGGATAGACTTCTTGATCATGCAGCTCTTTCTCACCGATCAGCGCTTCTTTTCCGCGAGGGACTTGTAATAGCGGCTTACCCAGTCCTGGTACTCGGCGGGGACTTGTTCGTTCTGGCCTTCCCGCAGAGTGCGTTGCGCACGTTGTCCCAGCCCGCCGAAGTTGCCGCCCTTCCCATTGATATCCGACAGCGCGCCGCGTTGCGCTCCCTGCAGGCGCGTCAACGCCTTCTTGTCGGGATCGTTCGACTGCCCCGGCTTGTTGCCGGGCTGCGGCATCCCTTTGCCTGCGGCAGCCGCAGCGGCGGCGGCGGCCGCCTGCTCATCCATCGCTTTTTTAGCGGCGGCGGTCGCCTGAGTCAGATGATCCAGCGCCGCGTCCTGGTGCCCCTGGGTCGGCTGGCCGGTCGCCTGCTGGTTCAGGTTCTGCTGCGATGCGGACATATGGGGCGTGGCTTGCTGGATATGCTGCTGAACACCGGGAAGTTGCGAGAGCTGCTGACCGGCATGCTGCGCCGCATCTTGCGTTTGCTGCTGTGCGGCGGCCAGATCGTGGGCTTCCTGCTGCTGCTCCGGCGTCAGAGGCTTATCGGCCGGATGCCCTTTGTCGAGCTGCCCCGTCCCTTCCCGCACCTGCTGCTGCAGCGCCTGCGCCAGCATCAGTTCGCCAAGCGCCGCGTTCGCCTGCGGATCGGTGGGCCCATCGGGCGGCGGAGGCGAATTGGGGTCCTGATTGCTGGGCGGCGGCGGGCTTCCCTGCGCCTGCTGTTTCAGCGCCTGCGCCACGGCGTCCAGCGTCTGGGCGGCATGGTGCTGTGCGATTTGTGTCTGTTTACCGGGGTCGGGCTTGTTCTGGTTCAAGTTTTGAGAAGCAGGATGCATCTGCTTCGCGGCTGTGTTGAGCGCCTGTTTGAAGACGGGCGATGGGAAGCGATCGACCAGATCCTTCGCCTCGGCCTCGATGTTCGTCTGCTTCTGGGCCACCTGCCCCAGTTCATGCTGATCGTTGCTGTTCAGGGGACCATGTTCGCCGGCCTGCTGAAGTCGCTTCGTCGCGTTTTCGAGGCCATGCTGCACCTGCGCCAGATGCTCGATCTTTTCCTGAAGCTCTTTCGCGGCCGCATCTTGCTTGATGTTTTGCGCGGCCTGCTCGGCCGCCTTCGCCGCTTTTTCGAAATCGTGCTGCGCCTGACGCGCCGGGCTTTCCGCGGATTTCGGCTGGTCCTGGTTCAGTTGCTTTCCCGCATCCGCCGCATGCTGCTGGCCGCTCTGGGCGCTTTGCTGCGCCTGTTTGGCTCCGGCCAGATCCTTCTGCGCCTGCTGCGCCTGCTGCTGAATACCCTGCTCTTTGTTGCCGAGATCCTTGCTCTGTTGGGCGTCCGGGCTTGCGGCCGTCTTGTCCGCGACCTGCTTCTGCTCTTCCGCCAACTTATGGAGTTCATCGGCGGCATGCTGGAGCTGCTCTGCGGTTGCCTGGTTTCCCTTTGGCGACGCGGCCTTCGCCGCCTGATCGGCGGCGTTGTGCAATGCCGTGGCGGCCTTTTCCTGTGGGGTCGCGGCGGCATTCGCGTCATTATGCTGCAGATTGTTTTGCGCCTGCTGTTGGTTGCTGTCTACTTTACCCTGCTCCAGCGCCTTGGCCGCGTCGTTCAGCGCGTTCGCTTTCTCCGGCTCACCGCGCTCCTTCGCTTCCTGAGCCGCGTTGCGGAGTTGCTGCTCCACCTTCTTCGTTTCGGCGGCGGTCTGCGTCTGCTGCTGACGCTGGGTCTCCAGGCCGACTTTCTCCTCAGCGGTCAGAGGGGCGTTCGGGTTCTGCTTCTGATTCGCCTTGATGTCCACGCCCAGCTCGCGCGATTGATCCGCTTCATTTTCTTGGCGTTCCGCCAGGTTCTTGATCTCTTCGGCCAGTTGCTCCGGGGTAGGCGTTCGAGAAAGCTTTTCCTGCGCCGCCTCGATGTCGTGCTTGATTTCGGTCTGCTTCCGATCGGTCTGCGCCAGAGCCTGTGTCTTGGCCGGATCGGAGGGCTTCGGGGCCTGCGCCTTTTGGATCTGATCCGCCGCCGCCGGCATCTTCTGGGAGGCATCCTCGTTCAGGAGATGCTCGGCATCCTGACGCCGATTCAATTGCGACTGCGTGGCGAGGTCATTGTTCTCCAGCTTCGCGCTGATATCGGCAATCCGCTGCGCCATCGCTTTTGTCTGCTGCGCGACCGAGCGCTGCGTTTCCTGCGCTTTGGCGATATTTGCGTTCGTGGGTTTTTGCCGGGCCTGTTCGACCTGATTCTGCGCCTCGATCTGGTTGCGATGGAGTTCCGCCATGGCCCGGTTCTCGTTGTTGAGATCCTCCATCAGCCGCTTTTGCATCTCCGTGACGGTGACGATACGGATCCGGAACGAATTGGAGCGAGCGGTATGCGGACCGTCGACCGCATCGTTATCGATGGCATCGACTTCATAGCGGACTGTCTCGCCGGGGCGGGGATTCACGCTCGCAAGATGCCAGCGCTGAGCGACGTCGGCCCTGATCCCTCCGTTGGGACCCGGCAGAGGGAACGCGCCACGACCGGTGCGGCTGAGCCGCGCGTCGCCCACGTTGTCGCCCTCGCCCTGGAGCTTATCGTACGCCAGGTTCATCGCGTTTACGCCGTAGTCGTCGGCGGCATGCGCCACGAGGGGGATGCTCCCGTTAGGAACCAGCTCCATATCGGTCCCGGGGCGCTGGATCTGTACGGAAGGCGGCATATCCTTCAAAGCGCGGATCTCGTAGTTCGGCGCGCCCGGATTGTTGAAACCGTGGCGGTCCACCAGCCTCAATCCGTAGGTGCCGTCCTTCCAGATGGAGAGGTGGCCGAACGCATTTTCGCCGCTGATCTTCCACGGTCCCACCGGCGAGCCGTCCTTTACAAACTCCGCCTGCCGAAGCGACTTGTTCGCGATGGCCTTCACATCGACTTCCGTGCCCCTTGGAGCGGCGACGCTGCCGCCGGATACCGTGGTGGTCTGTGACGGACGGTGCATGTACGACGGGAAGTGAAGCGTCAAAACCGTATTCAGGAGGGTCGGTCGATCTTCGACGTTTACACTCCGCTCATTCGAGCGCCCATCGTTGGCGGTCGCCATCATGACGATACTTTGCGGCAGGCTGCTGAACCGATAGCGAAACCGACTGACACTCTGCGTGCGGGGCGCGTTGGCGCCCGGTAAGTACGCCAGACTGGTCGCGTGCGCATCCTGGTTCAGCGAAGGTCCTGTCTCCGAAGTGATCTTCGGTTTATCCAGGTTGAGCGTCTTCCAGGGAGCATTTGCATCTCCCGCCGGCCGATACCGCAGCGTCGCGAGGCTCGCCAGAGTGCCTTTCGCCAGAATCGTTACGGACGTGCCTTCTCCACGTGCCAGGATCTCCGCATCCGGCTTGATCCAGACCATGGTGTTGGCCCAGGGAGCGATGTCCGCGGTGGGATTCTGCATCCTCTGGAGCCAATTCGCGAACGCGCTCGGGGAAAGGGCATAGTCTCCCACCAGCATGCAGAGCGTTACAAGCGCCACAAGGAGTGCATTCCGCGTCGGGCGCAGGTTGACGGCTCTACGGAAGTTCATGCTGGAGGCCGTTTGCTGGGTCTCTTCGGCAAGCGAGTGGGTCATGGCCCTGGAAAACCCGGATCCACCCACGCCTTCGGCGGTCGCCATGGCGGGAATCAGGTCCACGGTGGTCAGCAGGCGCTCACGCAGTGTGGGATAACGCCGCTCGACTGCGGCGGCCAACAGCGCATCGGGGAGAGGACGAAACATGGCGCGCAGCAATCCGAAAATCAGGACGCCTGCTCCCGCCAGCGGGATGATGACCTTCCAGGCCTGTCTGCCCGCGGGCGACAGGGCGAGCGCTCGATCGCTATGATAGCAGATCAAAGCGAGAACGATAGTGATGCCGACCGTCCAGGCCAGGGCGCTCAAAGAGCGTGTTGTACGCCACCATTGGCGGGCGCCGGCGAGCTTCTGTCGCAGGGGATTTCCCGTGAACTGATTCATCGTATCGTTTCTCCCTGAATGAACGGGCGCGCCTTTACCAGTAAAGTGGCGCCGCCTGAAACGGTGGTTCCGAGCACGGGCGCCTCTGGAGTTTCTCCCCAGGAACTCCAGAGGTTACGTCTCGGGAACGATTTGAGCCGCGCGGTGCGCGAGGTGATAAAGATAGCACAGCGGCGATGTTGCTGGATTAGACGGGTCCATATTTTAAAAGTTACAGCTTTCCCGAGGCGCACCGGGCGAGCTCTACACCCATTAAAAGCGATTGGCCTTGACAAATGGCATGGCGTGCGTCTACACTCCAACCTGACGCGGCGGCTCACAAATATTCGCCCGCCTCTTACGCCCTTCATTATAGAGGAATATAGACATGCTCATTCGATGTTTTGCGGCGATTCTCCTGCATCTCCGGCAGCCGCGAATGCGCATGGGAGATCGCGATGCCCTGGATTCCTGATGTTACAAACGTCGTTCGGCTTGCTCTGGCGGAAGAGATCGGCACGGGGGATATCACAACTCGGCTCACGGTTTCTCAGGATCTGCCGGGGCGCGGACGGATCGTTATGAAGTCCGCCGGGACGGTCGCGGGACTGCCGGTCGTACAGGCAGTTTACGCCCAGCTAGATCCTACGATTCAAATCCAGTTTTCGGTGACCGATGGGGCGGTGGCGACTTCAGGTCAGACGCTCTGCGAGATCTGGGGACCCGCACGCAGCATTCTCACAGGCGAACGGGTGGCTCTCAACTTTCTCCAACGCCTTTCCGGCATCGCCA
>JBBRKX010000019.1:0-14745 GCA_038231675.1 Chthonomonadales bacterium
AGAAAGCGCATCTCGCCGCCATTGGGCCACTCCACGGAATTTAAATAGATCGTTTTCCGCTCCGCGTACGCCTGCTCGATGGGGGTTCGCAGTTCCACGGGACGATACGACACCTCGAGATCCTGCAGCAGCCGCCCCATGTCCTTTGGCGTGAGGCGAAACAATTTGCGCGCATGCTGGTTGGCGATCGCCAGAAGGCCGCCCGGATCGACAACGATCTGTGCTATCGGACTTACTTCAAAAGCAGCGTCGCGAACGGTATCGCGCGTCTGCGTCAGGGTAATGCTCTGACTCACGCCCTCTTCATTCCCGTTCTGAGCCATATGGATCAGCCTGTCGCGCATGCCCGCTCTGGCTACTTTGGTGAATACCCTGCGCTTGAGATCGATGGCGACGAAGAGATTAGAATGTGTCACCAGCATTTCGGATTTGCCAAGAAAGAGGATGCCGTCGTTGTTCAGGGCAAAGTGGAAATGATTCAAGATGCGCGCCTGGGTCTCCGCATTGAAGTACATCAGCGTGTTACGGCAGGTGAGAAGATCGATGCGCGAGATGGGAGCGTCCTGCACCAGGTCGTGTCGGCCAAAAATGATCGACCGCCGCAGATCTTTATTGAAACTGAAGGAGCCGTTGGAGGAATCGAAATACTTCGCGAGGAGCGCTTCCGGCACGTTCCGCACCGCTTTTGCGTCGTAAATCGCCTGGCGGGCCAGGACGAGCGCCTCATCGTCCAGGTCAGTCGCGTAGATCTTGACACGAGTCCTTAACGTTTCTTCCCCGAGGATTTCCGCAAGCGCCATCGCGACCGTGTATGCCTCTTCCCCAGACGAGCAGCCTGCGACCCATACACGGATCTGGTCTTCCGAATCCTTTCGGGCGAGCATTCGGGGTAAGATCTCCGCGTTGAGACACTCCCAGGCCTCAGGATCCCGGAAGAATGCAGTGACATTGATAAGGATCGTGTTGAAGAGAAGAGGGAATTCGTCCGGATGGACTTCCAAATAGTCGATGTAATCGGAGAAACGTTCAATGGAAACCGCGTTCATCCGTTTCAGGATGCGACGTGTCAAGCTGGTGAGCTTGTAACCGGTAAAGTCAAAGCCCCGGCTCCGGTTGAGATAGTCCAGCAAAGCCGGCAGATCTTGCGTATCCACGCTTCCGTTCATCCGGTGTCGCTTCTTTCCCTATAAAAATCAGTCGGGCTTCTGCGGTGTTCTACACGCCTTCTAAGCAACGGAGGTCAAATGACGAAATAGGCCTGCAATTGTAAACAAATCGCATTTAGATTCGACAAACCGCATAAATATCCTCCTTTTGAGGACGCCTATTCTATGGATTGCCTTCCTCAACAGTACCTGATATTGGCCTGGCATGCGTATTCCCGATGACTTCCCGTATCAGGCCGGCGCGCTGCTCCGCATCGTCGGCCTGCTTTTCATAGCGCGCGGCGGTCGTCGTCTGCTGATGATTGCGCATGCGAGTTGCAAGCCTGCGAGAAAGCGAGGCACTCTCCTCGAGAGCGCGGACGGCCGTCCAGAGGGCGGCTTCGAGCGCTTCGGACTGCTTGGAAAGCATGCTGGTGGAAGTATATAGGTGACCGACATGGCACCGGTAGCGAATCACATTGCCTTCGTTGATCTCCCAGAGGACCCCGCCACAATCCGGGCAGGTAAAGATCGAAGGTGCATTGGAGCAGGTTCCAGATTCCTGCTCCGTCTTGGTGTGCCTGATCAGGGCAACATGCTCATTTGGATGTTCGTTCACTTCACCCTCCCCTTCGCCGGCAACCGCGTTATGGACAAGGCGTGTCAGCGCCTGCGGGATCTCAGGAGCGGGCAGAATATAATCCACATCCACATTTTCCACCGCATTTCGCGGCATGTCGGAGTACATGGCATCGTTTGGATCCTGTACGATAGCGATCCCGCCATTTTGCTTCACGTAGGCCAACCCCGCGGTCCCGTCGTCCAGAGCGCCCGAAAGCACCGTCGCGATCACTCTCGCCCCGTAAACCTGGGCCGCACTGCGAAATAGCGGATCGACTGCGGGGCGGAATCCATTCTCCTTGGGACCCGCCGCCACTTCGACGAACCCGTCTCGAACGAGCAGATGGGCGTCCGGAGGCGCGATTTATATTTTCCCATGTTGGATCGGCTCGCCATTGCGGGCGTGCGCCGCCCGCAATGGGCCGGCGCGGTTGAGGATGTCGGGCAACATGCTTCGGGAATGGGCGGGAACATGGATCACGACAAAAATCGCCGCCGGTAGATCGGCCGGCAACTGGCCCACAAGGAAGGAAAGCGTCTCCACTCCTCCCGCAGAGGCTCCTATGACAATGATGTCTCGATAAGACATGCACGCTCTCCCGGTTCGGGATCGGCTTTTAGAAAAGACGCTTCCTCCATTTCGCGAAGGGCATCGCGGCAAGGAAGAGGCGTTAACGCCGGCGAATACCGGCGCTTAAGAGGCGGGCTATGAAGCACGGACCATAGCGGCGGTCTTTCTAGAAATGTCCGTTACGTAAAAATGAGAGTTCCAGTTCTCAGCAAGATCCGCAATCGGACAATGGGCCAATCATCATTCTATACACTGAGATATACTAGTATGCCCAACTTAACGGAACAATTATGATCCGTTGGAGTATATATGTTCGTTGGCATTGGGGAGACGGTGTGGTTTTCCGCCATGCGATATGTTAGTTTGCTGGAGAGATCGGATACATATCCCGACCTATAGGTTTGTGTGGGTAACCCCGTGACCAGCGTTTTCGACGGATCGTCCCGTCTTCTCGTTTTCAAGTCCTTGAAAGGGACAATTAAAATGAAATGTAAATTCCTGCTTCTCCTGGCGATCGTCGGCTTACAATCGTATGCCGGAGCGCAACGATTTTCGCTGGGCAGCGCCCAAAACTTCGCTGTTCTGGGTAGTTCGACGGTAACCAGCACCGGTCCAACCGCCATCAACGGGCAGCTGGGCGTCAGCCCGGGTTCTTCGGTCACGGGCTTTCCTCCGGGGACCGTGACGGTGGGACCGATCCATAGAGCGGATCCTACCGCCGGGCAGGCGCAAAAGGATCTCAATACATCCTACAATGCTCTTTCCGCTCTTCCGCCCACCCATGAATTGACAGGTCAAAATCTGGGTGGTCTAACACTTACGCCGGGCATCTATCATTTCAACACCTCCGCGCAGTTGACCGGCACGCTTACGCTCGATTTTCAGAACGATCCCGATGCGCTCTTTGTCTTCCAGATTGGAAGCACGCTCACAACCGCGCCCAACGCCTCTGTCCTTGTTGTCAATGGCGGTGACGCCTGCAACGTATATTGGAAGATCGGCTCCTCCGCGACGCTCGGCATCGGAACAGCATTCAAAGGCAATATTCTTGCTTACGCGAGCATCACGGTGAGTGCAGGGGCAACTATCGTATCCGGCAGAGCCCTGGCGGAAAATGGCGCGGTGACACTGGATAACAACCAGGTCTCTATCGCCGGATGCCCCCACACGAATGGGCCTGCGGGCACTTTCGCCTGCCTGGAGATTCGCTTCGACTTCAATATCGACGGTAATGCCGACCTTCTTTTTCAGAGCCAGAGCAAAGGCTCGGTCTCCTATGAGACTATGAATGGCGTGACCCCCGCCTCGAATGGCATCCTCTTCCCAAACGTCAGCCTCGCCTTCAAAGTCGTCGGCGCTCCCGACCTCAACGGCGACGGCAAGCCCGACGTCCTCTTTCAGTCTATTTCCAACGGCAGCGTAGCCTATGCCCTGATGAATGGCCTTGCTCCCAGCGGGCAGTATGGCTACCTCTTCCGCACCGTTCCCGCAGGCTTCGTTGTCGCGGGCACACCCGACATCAACGGCGACGGTCATCCGGACATCGTCTTTCAAAAGCAGTCCACCGGCGATATATCCTACGTCTATCTGAACGGCGTCACGCCGGGTGCTTCCGGCTATCTCTTCCGCAACCTCGATCCCAACCTGAAACTGGTGGGCACGGCCGACCTGAATGGCGACGGACATCCCGATCTGCTCTTTCAAAACAACAAGACCGGGGACGTTACGTACACTCTCATGAACGGAACCGTCCCGCTTTCGCCCACGAGTCACGGCACACTCTTCTCCAACGTATCGCTCGATTACAAGATTGTGGGCACTCCGGACCTCAATGGGGATTGCTTCGAAGATATCGTGTTCCAGAATCAGAAGACCGGCGATGTGAGTTATATCCTGCTCTACAACCTCACCGTCATCGGAAACGGCTACCTCTTCCGCGGTCTCAACCTCGATCAGAAGATCGTCGGCGTCCGCTAATTCGCCCGCACCTCCGCGTCTGCAAAGTTGGTCTTTGCAGACGTGGCTTCATTCGCGGAGCGAATTCATCGGCCAGAGATCTTACGAGAGACAAACGTGGCGCGCACCGTTGCCAATAAGCGCGGGCTTCTCAGGTTCTGCCCGGCCGCGAGGATCTGCCCCGTGGCCCCGTCCACCAGCAACGCCGTGGGGGTGTGGTTTACAAAGTAAAGCTTCGCCACGGTCGCTTCCCATCCCTTGCCATCGTATACCTGACGCCAGAGCATCTTTCGATCGCGCGTGTAGTTCGCCAGCGTCACGCGCGCATTGGGATGATCGAGGCTAATTCCGAGAATCTCCAGGCCACGCGCATGGAACGCATTGTAGGTCTTGAGCACATCGGGAAGATCATGGGCGCAGCTGCCGCACCATGTCGCCCAGAAGTAAAGGAGGACGATGCGGTTACGGTAGTCCATCGGGAACTTTACCGCACGCCCATCGGTTGCCACCGCCGTAAAAGGAAGGATCGCATGGCCGGGCAGAAGATTGGGGGGCGCGGGAACTTCGGGCACGGATCGCCTGGACTTGCCGATCGAGAGAGAGTCGCCGTCCGCGCTGATCTGAGTGACTTCATAGGTCACGCCCTGAAGCGTAAACGGCATCCGGGTGTCGTAGATCTCACCCCGCGTATCGAATTTGCCATCCCCATTGACATCGATCATCAACAAGACTTTGGATGAGCCAGAACCCTGAGCGCCCCGAAAATCCCCGGACGCGAGCGTGTCCGCCAGCATCACAGCGTAAGATCGCTTTCCCAGAGTGACCCGGCCTTCCGTGCCATAATCCGTATAGTACATCAACAGATCACGACCGAACTCATGGATCGGATCTTCTTTATCCCAGCGCTGAAAGCACAGATGAAGCGGCCGGATCGAAGCGCCATAAGGAACCTGGAACATGGCGCCTCCCGTGAACTGGGTAAAGTCGGAGCCGTTGGGATTGCGATAGGGGCTGGTGGTCCATTCCGTGGGCGGATCGTCGGTGAGGTCGCCGTTCCCGTTTGCATCCACGAACAGTTTTTCAGGCTTTCCGTCCGGTTCATCCACGATGACGATGAAGCTGCCGGGATGCTCTCGTGCTCCGAGGGTAAGCACGCCGTAGAAGGGGTGCGCCAGATGGGCAGGCAGTTTCGTGAGTCCATCGGGCGGGGTTTCCGACAGCTTCAGGCTCTGAAACTGCTTCCACTCCGTTTTCTTCAGCAATCCGGAGGCGACTGGCTTCAAAGTGAAAGTGTCGGCGGACGCGGAAACACCCATTCCCAGCGTCGCGACAGCCAGCGATAGCCCTAACGTTCGCGTCGTCCTCATCGTTCTCCCATGTGTCGGTGCGCGGAAATCTCTAACTTCGGTAGGCTTCGTCGAGCAGCTCGACAGGGTGACAGATCCGCACATCCAGTCCCGCCTCCCGCGCGCCTTGCTGAATCCAGGCAAGGCATCCCGGGTTTCCGGTCGCGATAATGGAAGCCCCCGTGGCACGCAGGTGTTCGATCTTTCGGTCGAGCAGACGGCGCGCCAGTTCCGGCTCGGTCACGTTGTATACCCCGGCGCTTCCGCAGCAGGTATCGGATTCTTCCATTTCGACGAGTCGAACCCCTGGAATCCGCAGGAGCAGTTGGCGCGGTTGAAGACGAATCTTCTGGCCGTGCGCAAGATGGCAGGCATCGTGGTAGGAGACGGTCGCGTTCAAGGGGCGCGTGGGCGGCGTAAGCCCGATGGCGTCCAGCCACTCGCTTACGTCCTTCACCTTGCTCGCGAAAAGAGCCGCGCGATCCCGGTACTTCGGATCGTCGGCCAGGAGATCACCGTACTCCTTCATCGTCGAGCCGCATCCGGCGGAGTTCAGGATGATCGCATCGAGGGTCTCGATGACAGGTGCAAAGGCATCGATCAAAGCACGGGCACGATCGAGAGCTTCCGCGTGGAAACCTGTGTGAAGGTGCAGTGCGCCGCAGCAGCCCGCGATCTTCGGGGCAATGACCTCGCAGCCGTTGGCCTGAAGCACGCGCACGGTGGCGGCGTTCGTGCCTCCAAACAGAACCCGCATTACGCAGCCCGCGAGGATGCCCACGGTATGACGCTTTTCGCCGACCGCCGGACTGCGTTCCGGAATCGTATGGACTTTCGCTTCCCCCTGCGCGACCGGGAGCGAAAGCGCATGGTCGGCGGAGCCGGAAAGCAGCTTTGCCGCAAACCCGGGCATTTTCCCGCCCGTCAGCTTACTAAAAAGGCCGGCTGCCTTGAGAGACGCCGCGAGACGCCCCGGATTGGTGAGCGTGGCCAGCAATTGGCTCCGCGCGAACGACTGCGCGGACGGCCGGGCATGCGCCTCCTCGATGTGCGCCCGAGCCATTTCCAGAATCGAGCCGTACTCGACGCCGGAAGGGCATGCGGTTTCACACGCCCGGCACCCCAGGCATGTGTCGAGCGCCTCGACCACGTCGGCATCGAACGGGATCACGTTTTCGCGCCAGGAGCGCACAAGGTAGATTCTTCCCCTTGGCCCTCGTGTCTCCTGGCCCGTCAGTCGAAAGGTTGGACAGGCATCCAAACAGAAGCCGCACCGGATACACTTGCTAGTCTTGTCGTCGATAGAAGAAGAGGACATACCCTATTGTACCAGACCCATAGTTTGCGCCCAATACCTATTCCGCGGGATAGGTCTCGGAGGCCGCCACTCCCTTGTCGACCTGCGAGGCAAGCGCCTCGAGCAAGGGCTGAGCCTGGCGTTCGTTCAGCGTATCTGTTCTGCCGTCCGTATAGGTGATCAGATAGTGTAATCCGGTCGCCGAATCGTCGGAGCCCTGGATCTTCAAATGGATCACCTGATCCGTATTAATATATCGATCTATCAATCGCACCCACATTGCGTCATTTCCCTTTCCGCTAAATCAACCTATTGCATTCCCCGTCATCATGCATCCGTGGTGACGAGCTTATCCGTCTTCGCCGCCATGATGAAATCGTTACGATGGAGCCCTTTGATCGCGTGCGTCCACCAGGAGACCGTCACCTTTCCCCATTCGGTAAGCAGCGCCGGATGATGCCCTTCCTGCTCGGCAATGGCTCCCACGCGGTTTGTGAACGCGAGGGCGGCGGCGAAATCCGGAAACTTCACCGTGCGTGTCAGGCGGGGCTCGCCATGGCCCTCGTCGATCGACCATTCCGGGATCGCACTTATCAGAGCGCTGCTTTCCGCGGCGCTGACTTTCGGTGAGTCCGCCTTGCATGCACCGCACTTCTCGTGGCTAAGATCCATTCCGCTTCCCCTCTCGTTGCGCCGTTCGCTTTTTTTCGATAGGTTCCGTTAGAGGCAAGGTTTCACCGGCTCACTTTCCAGCGCACGCACGCCGGAAGCGCACGCATGCACCTCTTGCAGGGGGTCTTTCCGCATTAACCGCTCCAATCCCTCCACATCCGGCGCAAACTCTCGTCGCATGGCTTCGTTTTGAGCCAAGAATACCTCCCGTTCGTCAATGGATCGCTCCTTGAACAAAGGAGATACAAATGTTTTTAGCCGTTGGCGCAGGCAGGCAGCGTCACCGTCACGGTGGTGCCGACGCCGAGGGCGCTTTCGAAAGTGAGCGTTCCATGATGCGCCTCGACGATACTGCGACAGATCGAGAGACCCAATCCCGTCCCACCCGTCGGACGCGTTCGAGACGCATCCACGCGATGAAACCGTTCTCCCAGATGCGGCAGATGCTCCGCAGCAATCCCGGATCCCGTATCCTTCACGGTCACCACCACCTTCTGGTCTTTCCCGCGCGCTGTAACCACGACACTGCCCTCCGCCGGAGTGTAGCGCACCGCGTTATCAAGGAGATTCCGAAACAGCCGCACGATCTTCCCTTCGTTCCCGACCACGCAAAGGCCTTCCGGCTTGACGTCCAGCATGATGGGCGCCATGCCCTCCTGCAAAGACTGTTTGAGGGCGCTGGACAACAACTCTTCGATGAGCAGATCGATGGAGTCCCGTCCCATCTCTCCTTCATCCGAACGCGCCAGGAGCAGGAGATCCTGCACCAGTTTCACCATCATGTCCGCCGCGTGGTCGATCTCTTGAAATGCGGCTCTGGATTTCTCATCCGTGGAAGCACGGCTGAGCGCAAGTCCGGCACGTCCTTTGAGGATCGTAAGCGGCGTCTTCAATTCGTGCGACGCATCTGCGGTGAACCGCTGCTGCAATTGCAGCAGGCGTTTCTGCTCCTGAAACGCCAGGTCCAGGCGCCCGAGCAGTCCATTGAAGGTCCCCGCCATCTCGGAAAACTCATCGTTGCCGGTGACCGGAAGTCGCCGTGAAAGGTCCGCCGCGCCAATGCGCCCCGCCGCTTGTGTCATGCGATGCACGCGTTTCAATACCCGGCCGGTCAGCGCCGACCCCATCCATCCCGCGCTCAGCAGCCCAACGGGCAAAAGTAGCAGAAGCGCCGAATCAATTCCGGCAAGGGCGCGATAAACGTCCTTCAGGGGATAAGCGGCCTGGACCGCGCCTCTTCGCCTCAGAAAATCGAAGCCGGGCGAAGAGAGAACACGCACCGGCTCACCGTCCACCATCACCGTGGTGCGGACGGTTTCCCCCCGCAAAGCCCGTGCAAGCGCTGGGCTGTCCCAAGCCGCCAGTTTCTGTTCGGGCATTTCAGGGCGTCCGTCCGGGCCAAAATGGCGCGGTCGATAGGGATTGTCGGAATCCGGACCATGCGGTCCGCCCGGTCCACCCCCTGGCCCGAAATGATCTCCGCCGAAATGATTGCCGCTCGTTATAGGGCCCGGTCCGGGCCGCCCTCCCCTCCCATGTGCATCTTCTCCCGATATCGGCGGGCCTGGATAATCGTGTCCTCGATGAAAAGGCGGTGGCCGCAGAAACATTCTGACATCGCGATCCAGTTCCTGATCCACCGACTCCATCATGACGGAGAGAGTGACCCAGCGGCACAAAATACCCAATCCGCCAAGCAGCAGCGACAGCGTCACCACGTTCCAGAACATCAACTGCACGCGAAGCGAGCCGGCCGAACGCCGCAGGCGCGTCAATAATCTCCTGAAGGGCAGATGGAAAACAGGGATTCTCACCATGTCTCTTCTTCCTTCAGCAGACGGAGCGTATATCCCACCCCATGGACCGTATGAATGAGTTTGATCCTCTGGTTGGTGTCGATCTTTTTGCGCAGCATCCCGATATAGACATTGACCGTATTGTAGCCCGCCTCTTCGTTCATCCAGATGCGCTCCTGAATAGCTTCCCGCGTCAACACTTTGCTTTCGTTCGCCGCCAGCGCTTCCAGAAGATCATACTCACGGTGGCTCAATGCAATCTCTGTTCCGGCACGCGTCACACGGCGATGCGCGGTATCGATCTCCAGATCGCCTACCCGAATCACACGGGTGTGATGGACTTTGTCACGCCGCAGCAGCGCCCGGACACGCGCCATGAGCTCCAGAAAGTCAAAGGGCTTCGGCAGATAGTCGTCGGCTCCAGTATCTAATCCCCGCACCCGGTCCTGAATCGAGTCCCGTGCGGTCAACATCAGAATGGGAACGCGATCCCGCCGGGAACGCAGTTCCTCGCAGATACTCCACCCATCCCGCCCCGGCAGCATGACATCCAGAAGAACCAGGTGATATGTCTGCTCCTTCGCCATTTCCAACCCGAGTTCGCCATCCGCCGCGACATCCACTTTATAGCTCGCCTCTTCCAATCCTTCCCGAATCAATCGGGCGATGCCTATCTCGTCTTCGATCAGCAGTATGCGTGTCATGTCCTGTTTCCCCTGAAAGGTGACCTTATTTCCAAGGGTACCGCGTAAAAGTAAATTCTGGATAAAACAAGTTGTGAAAGAAATTTTTGAACCGCTTAATTTTTATTCCGATTTTATATTTCCTTTGCATACTGACAGCGGTTCCAGGGATTCACGATGGCGCCAGGCAGCTTGATTTACGACGCAACCGCCTCCGTTCGCGCGGACATGCGGGGTGGGAAACGTCGTAATCACAGTTATTAATGACGGTAACAGCGCCACGAAGGTCCTGACGCCGACATCCGGCCTCGTGAACGACAAAAAGCAGCGGGGCAAGTAGCTCAAGCAGAAAGTAAGGAGGCCGCACAATGCGCATCTTACTGATCGAAGATGAAGCGGGAATCGCCAGCCTGATCCGCGAAGGCCTGGAAGAGGCACGCTTCCGCGTGGATGTTGTTTCCGATGGGATCGAGGGACTGGAATTAGCCGAACAGGAAGACTATTCCCTGATCGTGCTGGATCTGATGCTTCCGGGTATCGACGGCTGGACGGTCTGTCGGAAACTGCGTGCGCAACGCAACCAGGTGCCGATCCTGATGCTCACCGCACGCGACGCGGTTCAGGACCGTATCAAGGGGCTGGAAATGGGGGCGGACGACTATCTGCCGAAACCCTTTGATTTCGGGGAGTTGTTGGCGCGGGTCCGCGCTCTGTGCAGACGGGATAAAGTCCATAAGACCAGTACGATCCGGATTGGGGATCTACAGATCGATACGCTGAACCGCGGCGTGATCCGGGGCGGGCACGCGATCGCCCTGACGATCCGCGAATACACGCTTCTGGAGGCGCTGGCGACGCGTGAGGGCCAGATATTGACCCGGGAAGCGATTCAAGAGCGCGTTTGGATGGACATGGAAAGCTACTCCAATACGGTGGACGTCCATATCATGCAGTTGCGGAAGAAAATCGATGCGGGGCACTCGGTGAAACTGATCCAGACAGTCCATGGTCTCGGTTACATGCTGAAGGGCTCGGAGCGCGAAAGTATGGATTTGAAAGGAGAGAACCGATGAAACACAATGCACCCCGCGCCGCGGTACACGATCCAATGATCGGCCGACGCGCACTGCTGACTCGGCCGCGCCTCACATTCACTTCAAAGTCAACCTGAAGGGACGTCGCCCCTGGACCACCCAGCTATTTGTGCGCGGAGATCCCGGCAACCAACGCGACGGCGTCTATAGAAGAAGCGGCGATGAAAAGACGATGGCGTCCGTCACCGTGGACTTTGCGCCCATGAAGAAATCACGTATTGGGGAACTCGCGGCAAATTTCGACATAATCCTGGGGTTTACGCAGGAAGGATAGGGCGTCACGTTGCATCCTAACCCCATCGGAAAGACCGCCTGTCAGGAACTCCGCAGGCGGTCCGGACGCGCGGATCATAATGCAGAGGGCGACACGCCTTTTCACGGGAAAGAGGAAAAGCACGCATGATACAGAATAGACGTTTTGTTTTTGCGGGAGGGTTTCTGGCTGTCATGCCTTTATGCCTGATATTCGCCGCAGCCGGATGCTCTAAGCCGGAGGAAACAGGAGGCGGTCCTCCGGGAGGACAGATGGGCGGACCTCCAGGCGGCCCGAGGGGTGGTCCGCCCGGAGGAGGACGGGGGCGAGGGGGCCCCGTCGCCGCGAACGCGACGGGTCCTGAAATCTACCAGGCGAAATGCGGATGTCATGGCCCGGCGGGGCATGGAGGCCGCGCCCCGAATCTCACCTCCGTGGCCAGCCGCTCCGATTCGGACCTGACCAAGATCATCCATGACGGGCATGACAAGATGCCCGCGTTCGGCACACAGTTGACGGAAGACCAGATCAAGAAGGTCGTCGCCTATTTGAAGCAACTCCCTTCCGGGTAGTGGCTTCTGTTCGCATCCTTCGCTCGCCTCTTTCCGCCGGATGCTGTCAGAGGCGAGGGTCCACCGGCTCACTTTCCAGCGCAAGCACGCCGAAAGCGCACTCATGCACCCCCCGCAAAGGCTCTTTCCGAACAAACCGCTCCAATCCCTCCACCCCAAGCGCGAACTCCCGTACCGCGAGGCTGCGCTTTGTGCCGAGCCCGCGGGAACGCAGACGCCCCAGATTCTCCGGTTGTGTATAATCGGGCCCATAGATGATCCGAAGGTATTCGCGTCCCCGCACCTTGACGCCCGGCTGCACCAGCCCGTTGGGACCCCGCACGACGAACGCGAACGGCTTGACCACCATGCCTTCTCCGCCGGCATCCGTCAGTTCGCCCCACCATTCCGCCGCATCCAGGCATGCCTTCTCATCCCGGACATCAACCTCGACGGACTCGGTTGCGAGGAGGAGCGCATTGTGTTGCGCGAGGCTCCCCAGTTTCGCCATGTGCCACCCATGATCCCGATCGAAATAGGTTTTCCCTTCGGAGGCAAGCAGATGAAAGGGAGCAAGCCGCAAATCGCCAAGGCCGCTCACGGGCCAGCAGTAGCGCAGGACCGCTTCCGTATACTGCAGGGCGTTTCCCTTTCGGGCCTCAAGGCGGGGAAGCAGATCACCGAGATCCAGTCCACGGTCCGCCGCCTGACGGGCCACCGCGACGGACGGGCTCAGGGCCGCGATAGCGGCCGCGCCCACCGGGCCGTACTGGTCCTGTAGCAACCCCTGCGCCTTGGCATTCCAGGGCATCAACTCACAATCCATACAGAGCCAATCGGTTTCCAGCTCCTCCCACAGTCCCGCGCCGGAAACCGCCTGTCGGACGCTCTCCAGAAAGCTTCCCTGGAGCGCGACATCGTCGAAAAACTGCCTGCCGGTTCGCGTGAAACACTGTCCCATCAGCCCGGCGTCGCCTTCCGAGCCGAATCGCCGTCGCGCGGCCTCGGCATCCCGGCACACGACCACAACCGCCCGGCTGCCCATGTGTTTTCGCTGGCAGACGACCCGATCCACTCTCTGACTCCGGAAGTACGCAAAGGCTTCCGCCGGACGCTCGAGAAACGGACCGTCCGGCGCGGTCTCGCAAGGCGACATGGTGGGCGGCAGATAGATCAACCAGCGCGGCTCGACCGCAAACCGGCTCATGACCTCCAGCGCCGCCGCCGCGTTTTCCGCCGGGATCGTGATGCGCCCCGCCAGCCGGGTCGTGATTCCCCGCTTGCCCAGCACATCCTCGGCTCGCAGCAGTTCGTCATGCTTCCACTGCAAAGTCCGCTGCTCGCCATCCGGGGCGCTCTTGCCCTCCCTATCCCCGTCTTCTCCCTGGTCGCCCACAGAAGGAACGCCGATAGGGCGGATAGGTTCGGCATATTGCGACTGCGCCCGCACTTCTACTATTTCTCGTTCAGGCCATCGCAACGCCGACAGCTTGCCTCCAAAAACGCAGCCGGTATCGATATTGAGCGTGTTGTTCAGCCATTCTGCCTGAGGAATCGGCGTATGCCCGTAGACCACGGCCGTCTTATCTCGGTACTCCTCCGCCCACGCTACGCGAACCGGCAGCCCGAACACATCGGTTTCCCCGGTGGTTTCTCCGTATAGCGCGAACTCGCGTACCCGGCCGGAGGCGCGGCCGATATATTCGGCCTTCATTCCGGCATGGGCCACACAGAGGTTTCCGCCGTCCAGCCAGTAGTGCGACACCAATCCCTCGCCGAACCGGATGAACCGCTCTTTGAAAACGGTCCGCTTCTCCTCCGGCAAGGCTTCGATTTGTGCGAGGCTCAGGTCGAGGCCGTGGTTCACCGTGACGCGTGCGCCTTTCAGTGCGCGAACGAGCTTCACGTCGTGGTTGCCCGGCACGCAGAGCGCGGTCCCGGCATCCACCATATCCATGACAAGGTCCACGGTCTCCACAACTCCTGGCCCGCGATCCACGAGATCGCCCAGGAAACAGGCGCGTCGTCCCTCCGGATGCGCCCATGGGCCGCCTTCCTCTCGCGGTGCGTAGCCCAGCTTGCCAAGCAGCGCAACCAGTTCTTCATAACAGCCATGGATGTCGCCGACGATGTCGAACGGCCCCCTGTCGGTTCGGCGGTCCGTCCAGGTCGGCTCGCGGCCGATCGCCGCATTTTCCATCCGCGCGGCATCCAGTGTGAAGACGTAACGGAACCCCTCGCCCCGCAGCCCCCGGAGTGATTGTCGCAGGCTACGACTCTGGCTTGCGATCACACGCGGCCCAAACTGGCGGTCCGCCCTGTCGCGGTTGCGGGCATGGCAGACCGCCTCGGGGACATCCATCACGAGCGCGACAGGCAGGCAATCGTACCGCGCCGCAAGGTCCAGCAAGGGCCTCCGGGCCTCCGGCTGCACGTTGGTCGCATCGATCACAATCGATTTTCGCCGGCGCAGCCGCACGGATGCGAGGTAGTGAAGAGCCTCGAAGGCGTCATCGGTCGCGCTCTGATCGTTCTCGTCATCGCTCACAAAGGCGCGGAAGGCATCGGAGGAAAGAATTTCGCTGGGGAGAAAGTTCCGCCGGGCAAACGTGGATTTGCCGCTGCCGCTTACCCCGATCAGCACGATGACCGCGAAATCCGGGATCGCAATGTGAAATACCGGTGTCTGCTTTACTTCTTCCATGCACGCGTTCCATTCCGCGCGGGATACACGGTTCCCCGCGCAACGTTCCTTCGTCC
>JBBRKX010000020.1:0-14679 GCA_038231675.1 Chthonomonadales bacterium
AACTTCTACGTGGGAATCCGCACGCCTTGGACGCTAGCAAGCGAGCGGGTATGGGACGTTACGCACCGCCTCGGAGCACGGTGGATGGTATCGGGCGGCTTGATTGCCGCCGGTCTCGCGCTTCTCGGCGTGAATATGGTTCTCACTATTGCGATTCTGCTCATATCGTCGCTCTATCCGGTCCTGTTTTCCTACATCTACTATAAGCGGCTGGAAAAGTCCGGCGGATTGTAAGACGAGTGCTGAGTGCTGACTGCTGAGTGCTGAGTCCCGGGTAGGGCCCAGCCTCCGCGTTGCGCCGTGTTCTTGACGTTGCGCAGGAAGCAATAAGTGTTGAGTGCTGGGTATAGAAGGAAACGGGAGGCGGCAGGCGAATGAATGCCTGCCGCTTTTTTTCATTTCAATCCGGAGTACAGAGGAGCCACACAATGACTGCCGCCATTTTTGAACTAGCGATCGAGGGCGGCTCGCCCGTCCGCGATGCCTCCGCCCGCCCCTGGCCGCGATGGCCGATCTGGGATGAGACGGAGGAGCGAGCGATTCTGGACGTGCTGCGCAGTGGGCAATGGTGGTCGGTCGGCGGCCAGCGGGTCCCTGAGTTCGAGGAGGCATTCGCGCGATTCCATGACGCGAAACACGCGGTCGCGGTAACGAACGGCACGGCGGCGCTGGAGGTTGTTCTGCGGGCGATGGACATAGGTTGCGGCGACGAAGTCATCGTTCCGCCGTACACTTTTATTGCCACGGCCAGCAGCGTGCTCTCCGTGAGCGCCGCGCCGGTGTTCGTGGATATCGAGCCGCACAGCCTCAATATCGACCCGGCCAAGATCGAGGCGGCCATTACCCCGCGCACAAAGGCCATCATCCCGGTCCACATTGCCGGCCGCCCGGCAGACATGGACGGCGTGATGGAGATAGCGCGGCGTCACAATCTTCGAGTTATCGAGGACGCAGCCCAGGCGCACGCGGCGGAGTGGAACGGGCGCAAGGTGGGGGCTATCGGCGATGCGGGGACTTTCAGCTTTCAGGCAAGCAAGAATCTGAACGCGGGCGAAGGCGGAATCATCATTACGAACAACGAGGAGGTGGGTGATAAAGTATGGTCCGTGCACAACGTTGGTCGCGCCAGGGGCGGCAGGTGGTACGAGCATCCTGTGCTCGGCGGTAACTTCCGCATGACGGAGTGGCAGGCCGCGATTCTGCTTACGCAGCTGCGGCGGCTCCCGGTGCAGGCCGCCAGGCGAACCGAGAACGCTGAATATCTCGACAGCCAGCTTACCAGCGTGCCCGGAATCTCACTCCTCGCCCGAGATCCGCGGGTGACTCAGCACGCGTATCACCTCTACGTGTTTCGCTACGACCCCGATGGGTTCGGCGGCCGGTCACAGGAGGAGTTCCTGCGCGCGCTCAACGCAGAGGGCGTGCCGGCTTCGTCTGGATATGTGCCCCTCTACAAAGAAGCGGTCTTCCAGAGCAGGCTCGCGGGCCAGCCCGCATGGTGCCAGACAGGACGCCGAATCGACTACGCCGCCTATGCGGAGCAGTGCCCTGTCTGCGAGCAGGTCTGCCGCGACGTCGTCTGGATCATGCAGCACATCCTGCTGGGAACAAGGGCCGATATGAATGATATCGCGTCCGCCATCCAAAAGATTCAGCTTGCGTGGTCACGGGGATAAAAGGGGCCAGCCGCCTGCGGACCTGTTTATCGCACGTTCATCGGGCTGCTTGAATGCGCCTGGCAAGGTCGCCGCTCGGCCTGCCGGTCGGGCGGTGTGATAATATCCGTGCTCCAGCTAAGAGGACAAGACATTTTTTTGTGCCTGTTAAGTTTGTTCGAAGTGTTCTCTTGGAACACCGGATAGTCTTATAATTGAATTTAGCGTACCAATCTTGACCTCTCGATGCAACGGAACCGGAACAGTCCTTGTTGTTCCGTGTTCCTTCTACTGCATGGAGATATGATCTCCTTTTTGCCTAACAGACTCGAAGCCTGATTCCATGAGAATAACGCACACCTCAGCGCCTGACAGCACCCGCAACCTGCCCATGGTAAGGAACCCTTACACGTGTCGTGAAGACAGCCTCTTCGTTGCACGTCAGCCGAGGAAGATTTACACTGATCTCTTCCGGCGAGGCCGTCTCCAGCCACAGAGTGAAAGCCTCCATAAAGTTGCGTTGCGCCTCCTCGACAGAGAAGCCCTGAGATGCGATAGGAATCTCGGCACACTCAGAAATAAACATATCGTCTTCCGGATAGATTCGAAGTGTTATAGAGATTTCCAACGGTTCTGTTTTCATGATGATACTCCTGCTTATTCCACGCAAGGAATATCTGTCGTACCAAGTAATACGCATTTTCTCCCAGTCTAGTTAAGAGTCTAGGGCGTTTCTTCCTGAATGTCAACTTAGCAGGTACACCATTTTCGGAAACACATAGAGACGACGTATCTTGGATTTCGATTTTCTGGTTACCGGTGGAACGTATGCGTTCGTGACGGATGAGCCGAGTGTCTACCAGTTTATGACACAAGTTCCGATTGCATACCACGTTGCCGCGCCGACCATGAACGCAGAATCAAAATCTTTCGTCACCGGGCGCAATAACAAAATCGTGAGTCGACATGAGGGCGAATACGTTCCCTTGATGCAGGACAACTACATCTCGGATGGATACTGGACACCGATGGCTATTACGTCACGTACATGAGTAGACAAGGATATCTCTTCTTTCTCGAGCAAGAAGAGGGTTCTCTTTCATGATGGAGGAACCGACCAGCCGTTTGACATTAAATCGACAGACATTTACGGAACTGTCGGCCACATCCTGATCATCATCCGACGAGGCTTTCCGACCGTCGCGGCACGTACTACCACTAATTGTAACTGCTATTTCGACTTCTGCGCTTCTAGCACAATAGGTATACGGGATGTAATGGAAGTTGTCAGCGGTAGCACAAAGGCAAGCGCCGCTTGCGAATCATCAATGCGATCGAACATGCCAGCAGGCCCAGGCCAGCCGCCATAGCGGGTATTCCAGGCTCTGGAACAGCAGTCACACCGGACTGTCCAGCCACGTTGATTAATCCTCCTCCAGCGCCGTTATCTCCCGGATCCCCTCCTGATAGCGGCCCGCTGCCGCCGGTTGGCCCGCTGCCGCCGGTTGGCCCGCTGCCGCCGGTTGGCCCGCTGCCGCCAATGGGCCCGGTACCCGCGATTGAGCCGGCGCCCGCGATTGAGCCGGTGCCGCCAATCGATCCGCCGCTGTTCGTTGTTCCGCCGACAGACATTCCGCCCGGCAGACCCGTCCCCGTCTGTAAACCGGTGAAGCCTGTGGATCCGCTGCCGATGGGGATTCCACCGGCTGTCGATCACCCGATGGTAATAGGATTGGTGCTTACCACCGGGCCACTCCCGTTCCCGCTGCTGGTCGGGCCGCCAAACTCCGAAAAGGAACCGCCCGCGCCCCCAACTCCCCCTGCTCCACCCCCTGACGGGTTACGTGCCTCTGAAATGGCGACTCCATGCGAGCCGCTGAAGAAAAGTAAAAGGAGAAAAGCCGGTAGAGTGGCGGTGATCGCTGCCTGATTATCGGTGTCGTCAGAGCCGGGCGCAGGTGTGTAGTAGTCGAAGCCGGGCATGTTAGTCGAGCTCAGCCCAGGGTGAAAGGAGCTGCGTCATGCCGGCAATGGGAAGGCTCAGCAAGGCTGCCAATACGAGCGCCAGTGTAAGAATGTGCTTGCGCATCCGGTGTTCTCCGTTCGAGTAACACTCAGTCAACCCTGCCAAAAACGACCTGACCCACGCGATCAACGCGATCAATAAGATTGGCGTTATCATTATTCAATAAGCAGGCTAGGATCAGGAACCATGCGCATCCTGGCGACACACGGTTGTGACCGTCCGTCAAAGGCTAATGCTGCAATTATAACCACGCAAGCGGCTATTTCGCAAGAAAGTCACCGGGTAATTCTGCTGGACTTCTAACTTCTTATTGGCGGCCGGGCAATTTGCGTGATGTCTACAATCTTTCCGACGAGCCAGGCCACGAAATTGTTCCGGGCAGGCGGACAAAGAGCAAATACGGTTTCAGTCTTGCCTACCCTTTCGCTTGCGTGTTATCTGGGACGGCTCCTCGCCCAGGCGGGCGAACTCCTGTGCCATCAGATCGGGATCGGACTGAGGACCGGGCGTTCGTGGTTGAGCGACGATTTCGTCCGGCTGTGAACCGTGCTGCGATTCGCGAGGCGCAAGTAGGTCGCGCTTGCGCTTGAACAGCGTAAGCGCGTCCTGGACACCCAGCCGGTCGAACTCGCGTTTCATGCGCTCCTCGTCGGTTAGGCCGTCGTCCACTTCCGCACCTGCATCTGCGTCTGCGTGGCTGACATGCGAAGCCGGCCGGCGTGTTGTCTCGGCCTCTTTCCGCTTCTCTCGGGGCAGTTCTCTCTTCAGTGATGCAAGCGGGCGGTGGGCCGGAGCGGGAGGCGTCTGAAGCCGGCGGCCCGGATGAAGAATCGTGACGCCGGGATTATGCGGCTCAACGGTCCATGAAATCCCCTTCTCCTCGCTCCACAGCTTGACAAGCGCGTGCAGCACGGAACCCGTACCGTGAATGACGCGGATTCGCTGCAACCCATGCCATTCGCGGGTGGACCACAGAACATTGAGGCGCGATCGCGCCTCGCTCGCCGTATACCCGTGAAGGTCGACCTCTCTATCCGCGCTGTTTTTACGTGATGCCACTCTCGTGCCTCTACTTTGAATCAGCCGTTATGAACATTATGAACGGAATGGAACCGGCTTGACAGGCCCTATCCCGTTTAATGTTGGTTACCGGCATGTCCGGCGTTCCTTGACACCCCATTTGCGTAAAGGTAACATAGGCATGGACTTTAATGCTTGACGGCTGGATGAGGAGCGCGTAATGCGGCGATTCTTTAAGATAACGGCTCTGTTCGCGGCACTGGCGGCGCTGTTCGTGGTTACCGCGGCCCCCGGCGTGCGCGGTGGTTTCGGGGGAGGACGCGGTGGATTCAGTTCCGGCCGGAGCGGAGGCGGTTTCGGCGGCAATGGAAGCGGAATGGGCCGGAGCAGCTATGGCGGCGGATACGGTGCCGGATATGCTGGCGGAGGCTATCGTCCGTACAGCGGCTACTGGGGCGGACCGCGCTTCATCTTTTTTGGCGGAGGCGGATTCGGGCTCCTCTTTGTGCTGGTCATCGTGGGTGGAATCGTACTCGTGGCGGGCGCATCGGCCATCTCCAACTGGTCCGCGAGCCGCTATACCCTCGTCAACGTGGCCGTAAACCTGCGCAACGGCAAGCGCTATACAAAACGGCTGGATTCGCTGCTCGTCGATTCCGATTTTACCGAACCGGCAGGTCGCACGCGAGCGATGCACCGGCTCGCGAAGATGATCGATACCGACGACGTTGTAGATGGGTTTCTCATCACGGGGAGCCGTTTGGCGGACCGCGAGGCCATTGGCGAACAGGCGGAGAACCTCGCTCGCTCGCAGATGAGCTACATCGGTATCAACGCCGATGCCGTGAACGTCGCGAATACCGAAGGCCAGAGCGTGCTGGTTGAATCAACTCGAGCCGGCAGAGGCGGCGTCGGCGACGGGCCGGATATGTCCGATGCGGCGCTGGTCGTCATCCTGGCTACAGTGCGCGCCGGCACTGCGAAACAAATTTCCGCGGGCGGCGCAAAAGATGCCCTGCTGGGTCTCCACCGCCTGTACGAGCTGACCGGGAAGGACCTGGACGCGCTCTACTTCTACTATGCGCCCACCGCCGATGAGATGCTCGATTCGCATCACGCCAATCGCATATTCCTCGACCTCCGCTCCTCGGCCTCCAGCGCATAGAAATGAATAGACCAACATCACCGTCCAACAGGCTTCTCTACTCGGTTGTCCTGGGTGCGCTTTTGGCAACTCAGGGCCTGCTAATGACAAGCTGCCGGCAGTCGCCTTCATTGCAACGCTCTAGCAGTGGCACGATCTCCGCCGCTGTGTCTCCCGTTGTCGATGTCCGCAATGTCACTCGGGCGCTTTCCGAACGGGAAGCTGCCGCATACGCAGGTGACGCAGCCTGCGCCTCATGCCATGAAGCGATCTATTCAGCGCAATCCAAGTCCAGACACGCTCGCACCCTGAAGGCGGTCAGCAAGGCTGAGCATGGCGGCTATTTCGCAATAGGTACTAAAATTACCGATCCTCTGCTTGGATGTACGTACGATGTAGGCGTGAATGACGGTGTCTGCGTGATGAGAGGCAAAAGACAAAACGGAGGCGGAATTCTTGCCGCGGACTTCGTGTTCGGCAGCGGGCGGACCGCGCATACATATATGTGCCGGATTACCGACAATATTTGGATTGATCTCCGGTTGAGCTACTACACAGCAGCTCGTAAATGGGATTACACACCCATGCAAAAGCCTGGGGACAGGCAGTTCACGCGCGCAGCGGGCATCGACCAAATAGGCGAGCGTCTGGTCCAATGCATTTCGTGCCATGCCACAGTGATGCGCGCTTCAGCAACTGGAACCGGAGCTGGAATCTTGGCGGAAAAATCGCACTTTGGGATCGGTTGCGAGCGGTGTCATGGACCGGGCCGTTTGCATGCCGAATCTGCGCGACAGGCCGGTGATCGAGGCCGAACGGCTGTTACACATCTGGAAAATCTAAAGCTCGCCGGCCAGGACCGAATCAACGGGATTTGCGGCGCTTGCCATCGCACGCCGCTCACGGCCAGATTCGGGGACCCTACGACGAAGAATGGAATTGCGCGATTCGAGGGCGCGGCGCTTCCAAGAAGCGCGTGTTATCAGAAGAGTAAAACCCTGACCTGCACAACATGCCACGATTCGCACGGTGACGTCGACCCATCTCCCGAGCGAAACGACGCCAGGTGCCTGGGCTGCCATGCGAAGCCGCCCGGCGTCGATGCTTCCCTGAAACGCGAAACAAAGAAACCGGATCAAACACCAGTCCCTAAAATCTGCTCCGTGAACCAAAAGGCCGGCTGCGTGCGCTGCCACATGCCGGCTCAACGAATCAGCACGATTCCTTACGCTGTCTATCACAACCACTGGATAAAGGTGTGGCCAAAGCTGCCCGCTTCCTAACGCGAGCCAACATCTGTGTTCACCGCTTTGCCGGTTTCGCAATCGGCTGTGAGCGGCCCTCCGTAATCGCGTACTGCTGATCCGCTTTAAGGTTTTTGAACTCCTGGCTCGCCCCGCCCGGCCACCGAACAAGAATCGAGGCATCAGTGTCCTTTCCAAGCCCGAAGAATACGCGCGAGTCGTTGGCGCTGGCGAAGCTGCCGGAATTCGTGCAATCCCGAATCTGTGCCTGACTTCGTGATTTTGCCGTTATGCGCGCCCCGAATCCGTCTCGATTGCTGTGCGTACCCGCCAGCTTTATCGAAATCCAATGGTTCGCGTTATCGGTCATGTTGCGTAACAGCACCGGCTTACCGTTGTGGTCAACCACGACAACGTCCAGCTTCCCATCGTTGTCCAGATCACCCACTGCCAAACCTCGACCCATTATCGGCGCGCGCGCTATCTCCCCCATCTGCTGCGTGGTCTCTTCAAAAGCAGTACCGGTATCAACATTTCCGGCGTTGTGAAAAAGCTGTATCGGCTGGCGCGCGTTCGTCCCAGGATAAAGAATGTCCGTGTTGCTGATGACGTGCCCATTGGTTACGATTAGGTCCAGGCGTCCGTCGCGGTCATAGTCGAACAGCTTCGCGCCAAACGTAACCCATCGGTCCATCTTTTCGGAAATGCCTGAGTCGAGCGCGCTGTCCGCGAAGATGCCCTTGCCGAGGTTTCGGTAGAGATTCTTCGCTTCGTTCTGATAAGTAGCGACGAAGAGGTCTAGCTTTCCATCACCGTTGTAATCTCCCCAATCTATTCCCATCCCTCCATGAACCTTACCGAACGTGCTGAAGGCGGTGCCGCTCATTACCCCGTTGTTTACAAACCGGCCCCCTCCAAGATTCAAAAATAAGTCGCCCGGACGCTCGTCATTTGCGATGGCAATATCGGTCTTGCCGTCGTTGTCGTAGTCACCAAGCGCAATACCGAGCGTACGCCCGGAAGCGGTATCCAGACCGGAGCGGGCAGTCACGTCGGTGAAGTGCGCGTTTCCATCGTTTCGGTAGAGACTTAGTTTCTGCGGCGTGTAGATGTCGGGGGCGCACGTGTACTTCGCCGGCTTGGAGGGGTCACTGCATATCTGGGGGGTGTTGGAACCGAAGTCCGCATACCTCCCTACCAGCAGATCGAGGCGGCCATCGCGGTCGTAGTCGAAAAAGACGGGAACACTGCGCCACTCCGGGCATTTTCCAAACGCCGGAATGCGCACATCCAGACCAGATCCGCTCACCAGCTTAAATCTGCATCCACCTTCATTATGGTAGAGAGCGCTGCAATTGTAGCCGCAGAGATAGATGTCCGGTCTTCCATCGTTATCGTAATCTCCTACCGCAATGCCGCACCAAAAACCCTGCTGCTGAAGCCCCGATTCCCTGGTGACATCCTGAAACTGAAAGCCTCCAAGATTTTTATAAAGCCTGACCTGGTTATTCGATAGAAATACAATGTCGAGCAGGCCGTCCCCGTCGGCATCGATAAGCCCCACCCCTTCTCCATTTGTTTCAAGAATGGAGAGCGGCCCGTCCTTCTGGCTGATCTGGAAATCGATGCCCGATTCCGCGATAACGTTCTCGAACAGGACGGCTGCCTGGCGCTTATCGCCGGCCTGCATTGGAATTGAAATGACGGGTGTACTTGCGTTCCGCGCGCAGCCGGAACAGAATATTAGCGCGACCGCGGCGGCTGCATGTATGATCTTCAAAGTATACTTTCCGCGGAAAAATATTGTCATGGACGTTCGGACATCTTTGGGTCTCTAAAGTGACTACTTTGAAGATGCGTAAGGCGACTTCTTTCCATAGGCCCAGATGAGATGGTCCGCCATATAGACGGGGATCCTGGAGAATGGAAAGAGCTTACGAGGCGGCATATGGCACCCGATACATTTGATTGATGGATTAACCGGGCAGACTTTGGGCGGATTCGAAGCGGGGGCGGACATGCCGGCAGAAACGGTGTTTGAGTGGCATTTGAGGCAGGCGGCCTCATACCCTGTTGTTGACGTGGAGGAGTTCTTGTGGGGATTGTGGCATGTCAGGCACGAGAGCGTGTCGTTGCTCTTTTGAAAGCAGGGACTCTGCATCAGCCCGTACGGCTGGAATCGCTGGGTCATCGAAGCCTCGGTGCCGCCCAGGTTCACGGTTTCAATGGTCCTGTGGCACTTTCCACATAATTCGTTTAGTTTCCGAGCCCCCAGCTTCCCCAGCTTATCCATATGCAGGTCGGTGGACCCTCGGGACTTCGCGGCGGCGATATGTGCGCTCGAAGGTCCGTGACAGGCTTCACACCCTACTCCGAAAAGCCGGGAATCGGGCCTGATGCTCCCCGGCTCCAGGGCGGCCGAGTGACAGCTAAAGCATTTCCGAGAGGTTTCGGCGTCATGAATCGCGCCGATGTCATCGTCAGAGCGGGCTTCCTGGCCCGGCGTCAGATACCACGCATTGCGCATTGGAAAGCGGCTCATCCTCATTTCCAAAATGGTGTCGGCATCCTTGACGGCAACATACGTCATGCCTATCTTGCCCGACCCAAACGCATAGTCCACGTCCGCCGCTTTTCCAGCCGCATCATTTCGCCCGAATGACGTTTTACCGCCATTGCGCGTAATCTCGTACTTCGTGGCATCGATTCTTCCCACCGGCGGCGTGAGGTTACCCAGGGCGCTTGCGTCCGCGACGCGCAGAGTCAAGTCGTGATTGCTGCCGTGGTGAAGGTCGAACTCTTTCTTGTGGCACTCCCTGCAAGCAGCGTTGCCGACGTAGTGGTTCTCCACTACCGTGATGACAGGCGTATGCTTACTCCGATCTATGCACCCGGCCGCGACGATGAGCGAGATCGTCGCCATCACGAAAAGAGATAGATAGATTCGGCGCATGCGCATAACGGAGAAGCCATAGAATCCTTTGGCGAGGCGGCAATCGTCAGAGTTAGCAAGCGGCAACAGGGGATAAAAACGTTCTTGCAGGGCTATAGTAGATTTGAGCTAACGCGCGGAGCAATGCTGCTATTACGGCCCTTGTAACCCATTGGCCGCTCCTCCGGTGAGCGGTATGGACGTGAGCTGCGGAGGCGGAGGCGGCCCGGGCGCCTGGCCCCTCAAAGCAAGTGGGTTCCCATTTCCCGGGGCAGCCACCATCGGATACTTGCGCTTGACCTGCTCCCGGTAGGATGCCGCGCCTTTGTCATTGGGCGAGAGCCGCGCGGAGGTGTTGGCCTGCCAGTACGCTCCCAGCGGATTTCCGGCACGCTCATACGCTTTCGCAAGCCGCAGCCGGAGAAGAGCGTCGGAAGGAGTTGAGCTTACACTCTTCTCCAGATTTGACATTTCCGTACGAATATCGCTGAGCCGCTGGTAACGCTTGCGCGCTTCTTCCGATGCCGCCTTATTCCCCAGACGCAGCTCGGCTACAGACAGGTTGTACCACGCCTCGGCGTCGGCGGGCCTCACGGCGACGGAGCGCTTGAACCGCTCGCGCGCCACTTCGATGTTGTTGAATCTGAGGTGCAGGAGCCCAAGTGTGAACTCGAGCGATGAGCTGTCCGGCACATTTTTTATTGCGTTGCCAAGAAGTATCGACGCGTCGTGATACTCCTGCTGAGTGCGGGCGCTCATGGCCAGAGCATTTGCCAGGGAAGCCTGATAGTAAACGTTGCCCGGATCGAGCTCTGCTGCGCGGCGAAGCTCAGGTACCGCCATGGGAAACTGCGACTGAATCGCATATGCCACACCCAGCTCGGAATGGCTGGCAGCATCCTTCGGAGCGAGCACAACCGCATGCTTGAGCGGATCGACGGCCTGATGAGCTTTCAGGTCCTCCGTATATGCCCGACCCAGCCTGTACCATCCCTCTACATTTTCCGGATCGAGCTGAGTTACCAGTTGAAATTGCGTCGCGGCAAAGCCAGGCAACTTCTCTTCCGCCAGAAGTATGCCGAAGCCCAGGTGCGGTGTCGGATCGTCGGAGTTGAGGTCACGCGCGCGGGTCAGAGGAGGAACAGCCTTGTCTTTCTCGCCTCGCCTCGCGTGGAGATAACCGTCATAGGAGCATACGCGCTGGGCTAAGTCGGACTTGTCTGAGGGAATGAGGTTCGCAAACGCTGCGTCAAAAGCGCCTATAGCGGCATCCCAGTCGCCAGCCCGAAAGGACCTCTTTCCATATACAAAGAGGGTCAATACATCCGCGCCCTGGGTTTGTGCGCTTTCTCGGAGTGCGGCTGTGCTTGAGCGCTCGATCCACCACTCGCGAATCTTCTCTCTGCGAAGACTAACGCCCGTCGCCATCACGAAAAGCAGCATCAATAACAGGAATGACAGCCTTAAGCGAGTGGACCTGGGCTGTGAAATGCGCACGGGGGCAGAAGATTCTCCGCCCCCGTGCGCTTTGTTGCGTTTTTGGGATTTAGCGCCCGCCACTGGACGCACCACCCGGCATTACTGCACCTGGAGGCGCGTTATTGGGAAGCGCGCCACTGCTGCCCGTAGCTCCGGTCTTTGGTGCGCCCGTCGCGGGGTCAATGAAGGCCGGGTAGGTGTGAGGACCCGTATTCGTAGGGGAGGACCCCATGAACTGCTTCCCCAGGAATATGCACAGTGCCACCACAGCGACCACAGCCACAACGATTAAGGGAACTCCAACCTTCTGATTCATGCTCTACTCCTAGCGGACCGGCTTAGAATGGCTCGTGATTCGTGGCGATAATCGGGAACTCCTTCTTGCCCGCGCTGGGGCAGACCCCGCCCGGATTCTTCTGCATTTTCCACGACTTGTTCGGCAGGTACTTGACGTGGCTGTCTACAAATGCGATTACATTGCCATCGCCATGGCGAGCATACTGCTTGAATTTCTCGTAGTTCTCTTCCTGCCCCCACGGTCCCCATGCGTCATAATTTGCGTACCAAGTGCGCGCGAAACCATAGGGAATAGTGGCGTTGCCGCAGTTATCCCAATCGTTGGTAAGAGGGCCAACGGCATCCGACATTAGGAACGTGTTCGCCGGATAGGGTATTCCGGCGAGCTTATTTCCAGTACGGCCTGCATCGTTAATCCACTCGCTCATCCCATAGGAGCTGCGATAGTATTTTACAGGATTCGTAACTGGCAACACAATTGCGTAGTTCCATCCTCTTGCTTGATCGTCGGGTCGGGCGTCGTTAGGGCACTCGTAAACTTGGAAGTTCTTGATGTACGGGTAAATTTCGTTCATCCACCAGCCGGCTCCGGCGGGCTGGTTCCACGAGTTGTTCACTCCGCCGTTCAGCCATTTGCAGTACCTCTCGTCGTAGTCTTGTACATACATAGACTGACCTAGCGCGAGCTGTTTTAGGTTGGAGATACAGGTGGCTTTGCGGGCTGCATTTCGGGCCTGAGCGAAAACAGGAAACAGGATTGCTGCGAGTATCGCGATTATCGCGATGACTACGAGTAGTTCAATAAGGGTAAAGCCCGATCTCTTACTAACGTTCATTGTTAGACCTCCGTCGGAAAAGTGAACATCGAAGCGCACAGCCAGCCCATGCTTCAACCATTCGAAAAGGAAACGTGAGCGGAAAGCTTAACTGTTACGCAACACGGCAAGTTCGATCAACGAATCACCGGGATTAATATAAGACTTACGACCGGGATGAGCGCCTCCTTTCGACTCTTGATAACGCACCTGGGACGTTTTTATTGGCGCGTTACCATAATTCTGTAACGCCGTCTATAATTCTCTCTGTAATCCTATCATTCTCGATGCCCGTTTGTCAACATTACGCGCGCTAATGGCGTGAATTTCTATTCACAACTCACCCACGTTACGACCCAGCTGCCCAGCGCCCCCGCGACCCAAAATGGCGTACAATAATTCATCAATTCAGAGGAGCACAGCTTTGACACGATTTATTGCGCTCATACCGGCCCTGCTTTTACTATCCTCCGCCCGCGCC
Source organism: Chthonomonadales bacterium (assembly GCA_038231675.1). GTDB lineage: Bacteria > Armatimonadota > Chthonomonadetes > Chthonomonadales > Chthonomonadaceae > JBBRKX01. Next base: position 13,094 of record JBBRKX010000020.1, read on the forward strand.
CAGGAAGATTTCAAGCCCATCGCGCCCGAGGCCACTCCTAAATACAAGTTCAATTTTACCCGCAACTTCTTCGCCAGCCCGGAGGCCGAAAAGGCTGGGCGTACAAAGCTCGAAGCCGAGTTCAAGTCCCTCGAATCATTCAAGGGCAAGGTTGGCGCCTCCGCCGAAAACCTGCTGCGCGCGCTCCAGACCGGCGACCGGGCACAGTCCGAGTTCATGCGGCACTACATATACCTCTACCTGCGCTACGCCACGAACACAAAAAACGACACCGCGCGTGAAGATCAATCGCGCCTCGGAGCCGAATCGGACAACCGCACCGCCTTCCTCCAGCAGGAGCTAATGCGAATCAACGATAAGACGCTCGCTCGTTACATGGCCGAAAAACCCACGCTCAAGCCGTACGCCTTCCTCATAGAATCGGCGCGCCGCCTCAAACCCCATACGCTCTCGCTGAAGGAGGAAGAGCTGCTCGCGGCTACCTACCCGCTCATGACGGATTGGCAGGGACAGCTCTACCAGCGCGGAATAGATCGCACTGCCTTCGGCAAAGTCACGACTCCCCAGGGAGAGCTGGACGTCCTGCGAGAGGAGAATGCGATCCGCAACAGCCCGGACAGATCCGTGCGCGAGATAGGATTCAAGAAGCAGTATCAGGGCTACGCCGCCCAGCGGGACCTCTACGCCTTTGCCATGACGCGCCTCGTGCGGTCGCGCAATAAAGTTTCGCAGATGAGACGCTATAGGGACAACCCGAACGAGGTCCACTTCGGCCTCTATCTCAATAATCCCGAGGTAAAGGCGTTGTTCGAGCGGATAGCCAACGAAGCCGAGTTCAACAAGCGGTACCAGCGGCTGCGCGCGGAGCAGATTAAAAAGATTTCCGGCTATGATGACGTAAACGCATGGGACATGACCGTGATTCCATCTGGCCTCCAGCGTCCCCGGTTCACCATTGACCAGGCCCGCAAGGTAATCACGGAGACGCTCGCCCCCTTTGGACCCGAGTATGGAAGGGAGCTTCAGCGCCTCCTGGACCCTTCAAACGGTCGTCTTGACCTCGTGCCCGGAGAGAACAGGGTGCCTGGCGCTTTCGCGTGGGGCTTTCCAGGAAGCCAGATCAGCATTTTTTACAGCTTTAACTACGAGGGCTATTTCGACGACGTATCCACGCTCGCCCACGAGGCGGGCCACGCCGTCCACTTTCAACTGATGGGCGCTCACCACGTTCTGCCGGCATACACGAACGGCCCAAACTACTTTACCGAATCTTTCGCCATGTTCAACGAGCTGTTGCTCGCCGATCATCTCACGAAAACCGAACCGGACGTTCTTCGCAAGACCTATTTTCTGGAGCACTTTTTGCAGCAGGCGATGAGTCTCTTCGGCATTACGCGGCAGGCTGCCCTGGAGCAAGCGATGTATGATGGAGTAGCAGGCGGCAGCCTCAAAACGCCGGAAGATTTCGACAAGCTTTCGAAGAATCTGGGTTCGCGTTACTCAATCTGGTATGACAAGCACGTCGAGTTGAAGAATGACTGGATCGTGGTGCACCACTACTTCGATTCGCCGATGTACTACATCAA
>JBBRKX010000021.1:0-14388 GCA_038231675.1 Chthonomonadales bacterium
AGGCATAAATGTATTTTCTATCCGTTTATTGAATCGTGCAGCAATAGTAACGGGTTACCATCTGAATTTCGCAACTCGATTTCATACTGCTGGTTTTATGGACGCGCGATTTGTTAAGAAGTTCTATTCCGTCAGAATAATTTTTGTCATTTTTTTCCGCGATGGAACTTTGTCCCGGCGGCGAGCGAGAAAAGACATAATGGTTCAGCCGAAACGCGGTATGCCCGATGAACCTATATCTCAGTGCGAGGAGAAACCCCGTGGCCGATACCCTGAAGACAAGTCCTGCTCCCCCGGAACAGCGTTCCCCATCCGATTCGCCCTGTTTCGAAGTTGAAAAAGATCCTCAGATCGCGCCTTGCGCCTTTGTATTGTTTGGGGCGACCGGTGATCTGACCCGGCGAAAGATCATCCCCGCCTTGTTCAGCCTGTCGATGCAGCATCTGCTTCCCGACCCGTTTGTTATCGTCGCATTTGCGCGACGTGATAAGACGGATGAGAGCTTCCGCACCGAATTACGCGACGCGGTAAAGGAGTTTGCGCCGAAACTACCTGCGGACGGGACGGAGTGGGACACGTTCGCGAAAAGCATCTACTACCTGAAATCGGATCTGAACGATGCCGCCGGATACGATCGACTTGGCGCCAAACTAAAGGAATTGGACGATCAGTATAATCTGGCGGGGAACCGGCTCTTTTACCTTGCGACCCCACCGGAAAACTTCGGCGAGATCATCGAATTCCTGGGAAAGTCCGGTCTGAACAAGCCTCTGGCGGAACACGCGTGGGTTCGGGTGATCATAGAAAAACCTTTCGGGACGGATCTAACCACGGCGCGCAACCTCAACACCGAACTCGCGACGGTACTGCGGGAAGACCAGATCTTCCGTATCGATCACTATCTCGGCAAAGAGACGGTCCAGAACATCCTCGTGCTGCGCTTCGCGAACATGATCTTCGAGCCGCTGTGGAACCAGAAGTACATCGACCATGTCACGATTACTGTCGCCGAAACGCTTGGTATGGAGGGGCGCGGCAAATACTTCGAACAGGCGGGCATCACAAGGGATATGGTGCAAAATCATGCCCTCCAGGTGCTGACCCTTATCGCCATGGAGCCTCCGATCGACCTTTCCGCAGACTCGGTTCGGGACGAAAAGGTAAAAGTACTGAAATCGATGCGGCAGTTCAGTCCCCAGGAGGTCGCACAACGTACCGTGCGTGGGCAGTATGGGCCGGGAGATGTGCAGGAGAAAGACAAAACAGAGCATGCTCCGGGCTATCGAGCGGAGGAAGGCGTTGCGCCCGATTCTACGACCGAAACATTCTCCGCGATCCGGTTCGCGGTCGACAACTGGCGCTGGGCGGGCGTGCCATTTTACGTGCAGGCCGGCAAACGAATGCCGGAGCGTTTGACGCAGGTCGAGATCCAGTTCAAAGCGGTTCCGGAAGTTCTCTTCGCGCGACTCGACTGTGTCGACGTGCAGCCTAATCGACTCACCCTCCGCATACAGCCGGATGAGGGCGCGGCGCTTGAGATCGGCAGTAAATCCCCCGGGCCGGAGCTGCGCGTCGAGCCCGTGCGGATGGATTTCAAATATGGCGCTTCTTTCCCCACCCCCATTCGAGATGCCTATGAGCGATTGATTCTCGATGCGATCCGTGGAGACGCCTCTCTTTTCGCCCGAAATGATGAGGTCGAGGCGGCATGGACGCTGATCACGCCGATCCTGGATGCCTGGCGGGACCTGTTGTGCCCTCTCTTTCCGAACTATCCTGCGGGAACGTGGGGCCCGGAAGCGGCACGAGCGCTCCTCTCGAATGCCAGCGTGGAGCCGCACGGTTAGATCGGGTAGTTGCATCGAGAACCTCTAACGAAAGAAGAACACCATGCGAGCGGCGGTCTACCGGGGAATCGATTCGGTGCGCGTCGAAGAGGTCGAGACCCCTGAACCAGGACCGGGCGAGGTCCTGGTTCGGGTGGCGGCATGCGGCGTCTGCGGCACCGACCTGAAAAAGATCCATCTCGGCCTCATGCCCCCACCCCGTATTTTCGGTCATGAGACCGCCGGAACGGTCCGCGCGGTGGGCCCTGGTGTAACCAGGTGGCGACTGGGCGACCGTGTCGTCGTGAACCATCATGTCCCCTGTAGATCCCCCGACTGTTTCTTTTGTAGCCGCAGGGCGTATTCCCAGTGCCCCGTCTACAAAAAGACGGGAGCCACCGCTGGCTTCGAGCCTGCCGGCGGGGGCTTCGCCGAATATGTGCGGGTTCTGGATTGGTGCGTCGATGGCGGCCTGGTGCGTATTCCCGACGCGGTATCCTTCGAGCAGGCCAGCTTCGTCGAGCCGCTCAATACCTGCCTGAAAGCGACCCGTGCGGCAGGCATTCAGGAGGGCGACACCGTCTGGGTCATCGGCCAGGGTCCGATCGGCCTCCTGTTCACGCAGCTCGCGCATCTGGCGGGCGCGTATGTGCTCGTCACGGATGGCATCCCCGGGCGCCGTGATACGGCGCGCCGTCTGGGCGCCGATGTCGCGCTTGATCCTGCTGAGAATGTGATGGCCGGGATCCAAAAGCTTTCGGACGGGCGTGGCGCGGATGTCGCTATCGTAGCGGTCCCTGTGACAGGCGTCGTCCAGAATGCCTTTGCCGCCATCCGACCGGCTGGCAAGGTACTGCTGTTCGCGCAGACACGTTTGAACGATCACCTGGAAGTAGACGCGGGCGCGGTCTGCATGCAGGAGAAGACTCTGCTTGGGTCCTACAGCAGCGACATCTCTTTACAGCCAGAGTCGGCCGACCTGATCTTTTCGGGTCGTATCGACGTACAGGCTTTGATTTCCCACCGTTTCGGCCTGGAGGAGATCGGCCGCGCCATCGAACTGGCCTCCCATCCCCGGGACAACTCTCTGAAGATCATGGTAACGCCTTGACCACTCCGCAACCCGCTTCTTCCCGTGAATATGCTTCCTCAACCGAATCGGAAACGATGCGGGCAGCAGTGCTGTATGGCCGCGAGGACGTCCGTATCGAGCAGATCCCAGTTCCCTCCGTGGGGCCAGGAGAGGTGCGTGTCCGTATCCAGGCGGCGCTGACCTGCGGCACCGATGTCAAAGTGTTTCGGCGCGGCTACCACGCGAAAATGATTCGTCCGCCCGCCGTATTCGGTCATGAGTTCGCGGGCGTAATCGATGCGGTGGGTGCGGGTGCTGAGAACTGGCAAGTGGGCCAACGCGTGGTCGCTGCTAACTCCGCGCCCTGTGGCGCGTGCTTTTACTGTCTGCGCCATAAGGAAGGGCTGTGCGAAGAGCTGCTTTTTCTGAACGGCGCGTACGCGGAAGCCATCACGGTCCCCCGGCGCATTGTGGAAAAGAATCTCTTGCGGATTCCAGATGGCGTGCCATTCCCGCATGCCGCATTGACGGAGCCGCTGGCCTGCGTGGTAACCGGCATGGAGGCCGTTCCGATCACTGCAGGCGAGACGGTGATCTTGCTGGGCGCGGGACCGATCGGACTGATGTTCGTGCGGCTCTGCCATCTCGCGGGAGCGCGTGTGCTCGTTGCGGGGTGGGGAGTAGAGCGTCTCGCGCTCGCCAGCCGTCTCGGGGCTTCCGAAGTGTTCGACATCCGCGACCACGACGATATCGTCCGTACGCTGCAGCAACGGACCGAAGGAGGGCGCGGGGCGGATAAGGTGATCGAGGCCGTCGGCAGGCCGGAAGCATGGGAAATGGCGATCGCCCTCGCTCGCAAGGCCGGGACTGTCAGTCTATTCGGAGGTTGTCCGGCGGATACTTCGATCGAAGTAGACACCCACCGCATACATTACGACGAAGTGAGCCTTGTCGGGACGTTTCATCATACTCCCGCGACCATTCGCAAGGCGCTTGCTCTTCTCGCGTCGGGTGACGTCCCGGCGGAAGCGTTTATCGCCGCCCACGCATCGCTAAAGGACCTGCCCCATGTGCTCGCCTCGCTCGCGGACGGCAGCAATCGCGCGATCAAGACCTCGATCCATGTGGGTTCCTGAATTCTCTCCTTTAACCTCGTTTTGCGTCGGTTATTGGGGCAATGGGATAAGGATACGAACGTTCTGGCCGGGGCGAAAAGAGGAAAAGGCAAGCAGATGGAACTTGACGCGAAACGAGCGGCCATCCGCTTCGGCGACATGAGAGATCTGACTGAGGACTGCGGAGAGAGAGAGATTGGCGGCGACATCGGTCTGTATTCGGGCTGTCTGGCCGATATGCAAAGCGGAAAGCTGGCGTGCGGAGACAAGCGCCTCCACCAGCAGATCCGACATTCCGATGACGGTAAGAAGGGGCGCGCCAGGCTGTGCATTTTCGCCTGCGTGCGCTGCAACTGCGGTGATCTGCCCATCGATCGGGCTTTTTAGATGCGTATCGCTGGACGCTGTCCGCGCGTTCGCGATGCCCGAACGAGACTGTGTCAACGCCGCGTCGGCCGCGCGGATATCCTGATCTGCGAGGGCCAACGTCTGCTTACGCGCGTCTTGAGCGGTCCGCACCGCGTCCCGCGCCTGCTGTAATCCCGTGATCGCCAGTTCCAGATCCTGCTGGGCGACCGCCACGCGATAGCCCGCACCCTCCTGTCGGTCCGGGCTGGACTGCAGCCGCTTCACCTGAACATGCGCCGCATCCAGGTCTGCTTCCGCCGATTTCAGCTGGGTCCGCGCATCCTCCAGGTCGTTGCGAGAGACCCCGCCCACCGCGGCAAGTCCTTCCAGGCTATGCAGGAGGTGGCTGGCCCGGTCTACTGCGACCTGCGCCTTTTTCTCCGCATCTCGCGCCGCCGCCAGATCGGCCTGTGTTTCCGACCGAGCCGCGTCCACCGCGATCTCAGTTTGACGACGTTTTATAAGCGCCTGTTTCCCCGCGGACTGCGCGGCAAGAACATCGCTGTCGCTCTTGATGCGCTGAGCCTCTCGAGCCGCCATCGCCTTACGCACCTGCGCCTCGGCCGCATCCACGCCGGCTTGCGCCGTGGATTGCTGAATGTAGGCGTCACGACCGTCCAACTCGACAAGAAGCTGACCACGCCGGACCAGATCGCCCTCCCGCGCAAGCACCTGCCGAATGAGCGCGGGAAGGCGAGCGGAAAGCGTCGTCTGGCTGCCCGCCTGCACTACTCCCAGGAGCACCATGCCTTTCGCTTCCCGATCATTAGGAGGGGTCTTCTGTTTCCATCCGGTAGGGCCGGGCCGCGTATTTCCTTCTTTGGATGTCCCTCCGGAGACAGGAGAAACCGGAGCAACGGTTTTTCCATCCCCAAGTGCAGGATCCATCCTTTTTGAGGCAAGCATCAGAGCACAAACGCCGAGGATACTTGCTCCGCAAATAAAGGTAGCGATGACGCCTTTCCGGTTCATTTCGCCTTCCTTCGAACATCGTTCTCCACTGGGAGAGCGACCAGCGTACCCTCGGCATAGCGGAAGTCGGCGGCCGCGCTCCATAGATCGTATGTCGCCTGGATCTCCCGTTCGGCTGCATCTTTTACTTCTCGCAGAGCCGCCTGCATTTCCTGCGCAGTGCCTCTTCCCACCTCATATGCCTTGCCGGCAACGGTTGCGGTCGCCGCCGCGGCGTTTCGGCGGATATGAGTCAGCGCGATCCGCTCCTTCGCTTCGCGCATCCGCTGCCATGCCTGCGTCACATCGAGCGCAAGCCCCTGTTCGGTATCCTCGATGAGCGCCTGTATGCGCCCCGTCTGCGCGGTGGCTTCTCTTGCATCGAGTCGGGATCGTCCGCCATCCAGGATCTGCCAGCGGATCTCAAGCGTCGCCGCCGCATAATGCTCATGAAGGAATGCACTGGGCGTCTGTTCGGCAACCTCGCCGCGCGCGAAGAGCGCAGGCTGGGATTGGGCACGCGCAAGCGCGCCGCCGGCCCTGGCCGCGATTAAATCCTGTGTCAGCCCCAGCCGCTCCGTGCGGTTCCGAAGAGCCGATGCTATCCCGGCATCCGGGCTGTCCGGGACGGCAGGAGGATCGCCTGCAGGATCCAGTTCGACTTCCGTCTGAAGAGGGCGCCCTATCGCCCGATTAAACGCAAGTTTCGCCAGCGCCACCGCTCCAGTCGCCTGCCCGATGCCTGATTGCGCCTCCGCCACCTGCGAAAGAACGGTTTGCGCGTCTACGGGCTTTGCAACTCCGGCATCCACCTGTCGCTGCACCAGGGATTGATAGTTTTGGGAAGCCGTCAACCCCTCTTGCGCGGATCGCAGGCCGGACTCCGCTTTCAAAACGTCCAGATACGCCTTCCGCACGGAAAGCGCGACATCCGTGAGAGCTTTGCGGTAATCCAACCCGGCAAGAGACGACATCGCCGCATAGCGTTCTTTTGCCGCTCCAAAGCCGGCACTATAAAGGGGTTGCTCTAGAACCAGGCTAACCCGGCCGTACTCTTCGGGAAGCACAGTTGCAAAGCTGTTATCAGGGCGAGGGAACGTCACGCGTGGCCCCTGTACGGTTCCGCTTGCGGTCGCGCTCAGGGTAGGACGGCTCACCGGCTTGCCCCGATCCGCGCCCACCTGGGCGATCTGCCGGGCATACTCCGCCGCCTTTATGGCCGGTGACTGTTTCCATGCGATGGCGAGGCTCCGATCCCATGTCAGCGCCTGACCGTGCGCCACGGAGGCAAGGCACAACAGACTCCCGACGGCCGGGACAATTTTTCCAAACGGCAAAAGAACCCGGAGCCCCCCGTCTGAAGAAAGAGGGAGCGGACGACTGCGTCGGCGATTCCAGGAGTTATGTCGATTGATCATAGTGCTTGGGGCATCTGTTCCAGAAAGGCCACCAGAAAATCCGCCAGATTGAGTCCGGCAAGCGAAGATCTCTGTCCTAATCGGATAAGGGCCGGTATCTTCCATGGGTGGGTCACTGCGGCCAGCGCGACGCGCCGGCGATCCACCACTCCGTCCGCACCGGCCATTGCATTAAAATCGAACGGGAGTTCCTCCGCCGCGCCATCCGTGATAGCCCGAACTGCCAGCCAGGGAATCCCGCATCGCTCGGCCACCCGCACCGCGCCTGCGGACTCCATGTCCACGGCATGCGCGCCAGTCTCCGTTAGATCACGCTTCTCATGCACCTGGGTTAGAACGCGGTCGACCGTCACCAGAGGCCCACGGACTACGGCGCCACCCGACAAACGCACGGACCCCGCTCTGGAAACAAGAGCGGAGTCCGCAATCGAATGGCCACGAAAACCGATGTCCGCGCCGCATAAGTTTTTCACGCTATTCGCGACAAACACGCTCCCTGGAGTGAGACCCGGCGTCAATCCTCCCCCGAACCCGCAGACGATCAACAAAGACGGAGATCCTGACTTCAAAAGCTCTTCCGCCGCCGCCGCCGCATTACGGATGCCCATCCCGGAACAAGCGAGCGAAAATTCAGGAAGCGAGGATATCGTGCGCGTTCCCACGCTAGCTGCCGTCCCTGCCTTCTTCGGCTGAAGCAAGCGAGCGTTCCGCGCAACTTGCCGTTCGAATGGCGCCTGCTCTTCCGCAAGGGCGAAAAGAATCGCCACGTGGGGAGAGTGAGAGGAGCCTTCCAGCATGGAGCCCGCAGCCTTAAGAGGCGACCAGAACAGGCTCTGCATCCGTCGTCAGAACCTTGATCTTGACACCTTCCACAAGATCCTCGGGAGTAGAAAGGCCGGAGGCGATGCCGACCACTCTGGCGTTTGCGAACGCTTCGATCGAAAGTTCATCCGCATTCTGCACATGAATGGTGTTTGGATTGTAGTTCTTGCACAGCGCGGCAAGCTCCACCGTGTTGGCGCTTGTGCGCGAGCCCACCACAATCATCAATTCCACTTTGGAGGCGAGGCCGACCGCATCGTCCTGACGGTTCTGCACCGGACGGCAGATCGTATTGATGATCTGGATCTCTTTGCACATCATCAGCATTTCGTTGATGATGTCCTGGCAAAGCTCCAATGCATGGGTCGTTTGAAAGATGACGCCCACCTTGCGGAGCAGCTTATGGTTCGCCTTCGCTTCCCGCAGTTCCACCACGCTGTCCACGACAAGCGCGGGCTGGTTCAGCGCTCCCAGAATCCCCTTGATCTCCGCATGGTTGCGGTCCCCTATAATGACAACCTGGCATCCACGCGCTTCAAGAGACTGAGCCGCTTCCTGAGCGCGAAGAACAATCGGACAGGTGGCATCGACAACTTCAAGCCCACGGGCTTCCGCTTCGCGAATCTTTTCTTTGGGAAGGCCATGCGCGCGAATGACCATGGTGCCGGACTTCTCGGCCTGATAATCCTCGACCTTTCTCAGCCCCTTGCCTTCCAGTTCATCGGTAACGCGTTTGTTATGGACGAGATCTCCGAGGATAAACACATCTTCACGCTCCGCGAGCGCCTGCCGTGTCAGATTGATGGCGCGCTTGACTCCAAAGCAGAATCCAACTTCCTTCGCCATAATCACGGTGCGTTTAGGCTTGTTGTCCAATTTCGTATCTCCTCGGCGTCGCCGCCATGCGTTTCACCCTCGGCTCTTGACATAGCCGTTCGCAGAAAACCAGTCGACCGCGTTTCGAAGCGCCTCGGGAACCGAGGACTGCGGCAGATGCAGTTCCCGCACCGCTTTCGATGCATCGAAATACATCTTGTGCCGCGCCATCTTCACGCCTTCGAACGGATGCGCGGGTTGGCGCTTCAGAATATGATCGGTCCATACGTTCTCGATCCCGACCGCAAGCCATGCGACGCCATAAGGCATCCTGAATCGGGGCGCGGCCAGTCCGGTAATTTCGGCCAAAAGATCGAGCATTCCTTTAAGCGTTATATTCTGGTTGCCAAGTATATAGCGTTCTCCGACCCGTCCGTGTTCCCCCGCCTGCAAAATACCGCTTGCCACATCGCGCACATCGATCAAGTTGAGACCGGTATCCACATAGGCGGGAAGCCGTCGGTTCAAAAAGTCGACGATGATCTGCCCGGTGGGAGTAGGCTTGATATCATTCGATCCTATGGGTGTGCTCGGGTTTACGATCACCACGGGAACGCCCTCGGCCGCAAACTTCCGGACCTCCTGCTCGGCAAGGTATTTCGACCGCTTATAATGGCCGATCATATCCGCCTCGGAGACTACCGTCTCTTCCGTGCCGGGCGAGCCGTCATGGGGGATGCCGAGCGCCCCCACCGTGCTGGTGTAGACGATACGCCGGACTCCGAATTCCTTCGCCGCCTCCAGCAGATGCCGCGTCCCCTCGACGTTCGCCTCATAAAGCTCTCGCGGATGGCGCGCCCAAAGCCGATAGTCCGCGGCCACGTGATAGATTGTATCACACCCGCGGACTGCCTGCCGAAGAGATGCGGCATCGGTAAGATCGCCGCACACGAACTCCGCGTTCGCAAGGCTGGGGATAGTCAGGTTATCACGGCGGCTGTTCGGGCGCACCAGGAGCCGAAGCGATTCCCCCCGCTCCCCGAGCTGCCGGGCCACGTGGGAGCCGACGAATCCCGTGCCTCCGGTGACAAGCGAAGTCAATTTGCGCTACTTCGTGAGGGACCAGGCGGCAAGTTGAATGGTTCCCTTCACGGATTTCATCGCTTCGCTGACTGCGCTATGCTCGAAGCCGCTATGCATCTTGCAGTTCTGGCATTTCGAATCCTGGCGCGACTCCCAATAGGCCCAGTCCGTCTTGTCCCAGAAGGTCTGCCAATCCGGGATATGGCCTTCGCCGATCAGATAGCAGGGCGCCTTCCATCCGTACGGGGTGTAGTTGACGGTAGACCAGGGAGCGCACGGCAGTTCGCGCAAGCCCGCAGCGAATTCCAGAAACATCGGTGTCGCGTTGATCTTGTACTTGCTGGAGAACTGGCGGATCTGGCGGAATTTGTCGTGGATCTGGTCCTTGTTCAGGAAGATATCCTGCTCCACGCTCGCGTACTCGTAGCCGGGCGAGATCAGAATGCCGTTCGCCTTCAGCTTGTCCACCATCTGGCAAAGCTCTTCGACCTCTTTGACTTTGGTTTCCTTAAACACCGTGGTGTTCAGGTAGGTGAGGTAGCCACGCTCTTTTGCCTGCTTGACCATTTCGATGGCCTTGTCGAAGACGCCCTCGCGGTTACAAACGTAGTCATGCGTTTCGCGCATCCCGTCCAGATGGATCATCAGGAAAAGATGCGAACTTGGCGCGATGACGTCGAACACCTTCGTATCGAGTTTGAGCGCATTGGTGCACAGAATGATATACTTTCCGCGCGCGATCAGGCCCTCGATCAGCTCTTTGAGTTCAGGATAGAGCGTCGGCTCGCCACCGCAGATGTTGACAATGGGAGCGTTGCACTCGTCCACCGCCTTGAAAGCGGTTTCCAACGACATACGATCCTTCAGCTTCCCCGTGTGCCGCTCTACCGCGCAGCCAATACAGGCAAGATTACAGGTATACAGCGGTTCCAACATCAGAACCGTGGGAAATCGTTTGTGTCCGGCACGCTCCATTTTGGAACGGTGTTTGGCCTGTGTGACCATGAACCCGATCGGAAATCGCATGTCCGAGAATCCTTCCTTGCTCTTACAGAACTACGTGGCAATGCTGTCTAGAATTATACCCTAACGTCCGGCTGCCCGCGCTTCGCTAGACTTCCAGGTTCGCGAATCTTCCGCCGGGCGCGCGTTCGTTCGCCGGACCATCCGGGAGATCACCTGTGGAGAACGTGTGGTATTGCGCGAGAGCCCACAGGGGAAAATAGTGTCGATAGTAATGGTACCGAAGATAAAAAACGCGCGGGAAGCCGGTTCCAGTGAACCACTCCTCGTCCCAGGTTCCTTCGGCATCCTGATTGTTCAGAAGATAGTCCATACCACGCTTGACAAAGGCACTATCCAGATCGCCGGCATTGAAAAGCCCCATAAGCGCCCAGGCCGTTTGAGACGGCGTGCTCGGCCCCGTCGCCTTCGGATGATCGGGCTCGTAAGATTGGCAGGTCTCTCCCCATCCCCCATCTTCGTTCTGGGTGGAATGGAGCCAACGCACGGCACGCTGAATACGCTCCGACTGCATATTCTCGCCGATGCGGGCGAGTCCGCGCAGGGTTTGCCAGGTGCCGTACAGGTAGTTTACGCCCCACCTGCCGAACCAGGAGCCATCGGCCTCCTGCTCGCGATAGAGGTAGGAGATCGCCCGCGCGATGCGCGGGTCGCTTTTCCCCAGGCTGAAGTAGGAGCACATTTCCAGCGTACGCGCGGTGATATCGGCGGAAGAAGGGTCCAGCATCGCGTTATGGTCCGCATACGGCACATATTGGAAAAGCGTTTTATTATTGTCTTTGTCGAAGCTGCCCCAACCGCCGTCGCGGTTCTGCATCGCAAAGACCCAGTCGATCCCCCGGCGCATGGCGTCTCGCACCTGGATGGGCGCTTCGGTCCAATGCTCGCCGGAAGGGCAGTACGCCTTGTAAAGACTCATGAGCACCATGATGGTGTCGTCGACGTCCGGATAGTACTCGTTTTCCATCTCGAAGTACCATCCGCCCGGCTCGACGTTCGGCACTTTCACGGCCCAGTCGCCCTTGCGCGTGGTTTGTTTCGACAAAAGCCATTCCGCCGCACGAAGCAGTGCGGGATGATCGGCCGGGCAGCCGCTGTCCACCATCGCGTTGATGGCGATCGCGGTGTCCCACACTGGCGACACGCAGGGCTGCAAACGAATCGTGTCTTCTTCTTCGATCTCGAAATCCGCGAGTTCGGCCAGTTCTTTGCAGATAGCGGGATGATTATCCGGTAAGCCCATGCATTTGTACGCCATGATGGCATGCGTCATGGCCGGGAAGATAGCGCCCAATCCCCCGCTGTTCTCTTCGCGCTCGAGAAGCCAGGCAAGAGATTTGTCCAGGGCGCGTTTGCGGAACGGCTTCACCGGGCTGGCGTCATAGACTTTCAGCAACTTATCGAAGATAAGGAAAACGTTTCTCCAGGTAATCGGCTTCTTGTCCCAGTGCAGCCGCATCCGTTTTTTATCCCTGCCGCCTTCGAATAGCTCATCGATGTGGGCATGCTCGGGGATCGGACGTCGCGGCTTGGCCGCGTTCATCACGGCAAGGGGCACAAGGATCGCTCTCGACCATGAGGACATGGAGTAGATATTGAAATAGAACCAGTTCGGCAGCAGAATCGTTTCCGGCGGAATCGTCGGCACGCCATGCCAATCGTACTGTCCGAACATGGAAAGGTAAAGCTTGGTGAACGTGTTGCACCGCGTCACGCCACCTTCGGCGAGGATCGCGCGGCGCGCCCGGCGCATGAATGGCTCGTTGCCCGTGTATCCCGCCAGTTTACACGCAAAATAGGCCTTGACCGAGGCGCTGACATCCGGCGGACCACCGGGATATATTCCCCAGTGCCCTTCCGGACTCTGCTTCTTGCGGATGTAATTTGCGATTTTGCGGAACTTGACGGCATCCAGTCGACCGAGGAACTGTAAGAGGAGAATGTACTCGCTCTCGAGGATGGTGTCCCCTTCCAGCTCTCCGACCCAATAGCCCTCAGGCTCCTGTCGATCGAGCAGGAACTGTTGCGCGTCCCGAATGGCGTGACGCACGGCCTCCAGGGAGATGCCATGCGATGTTTGCGCATGACGCCCTACGAGTGGAGTGGAAGTTACTGCAACGGAAGAAATGAGGCTTTGTTTTTCCTGGTTTACTCTCGTCAACGATTCACCGTCCGAAGGGGTTTTCGGGCCGTTGAGTCTCTTGGTTTCGTCCTGAATACAATCATGAGGGGTACTTTGGCCAGGTAATCAGGGTTGCCTCCAGAAACGCAACAACACACAGACGCATACCCGCTTATCCTTGGCCCTGAGCGTATATGGCGGTTTGTGAAACAAATCACCGGGCCGATATTCTATTACTTTAGCACTTGCCGTCTTTGTTTGTCAAGCGTAACCGCCCGCCAACAAAAAAATCCTATCTGCTGCTCATGCGCTCGAAAACTTTGCGCTATGCGTCATGGTGGATCGGAGTCCACTCCCGCGCTTAGTCGTCTTTTTCCTTGTCTCCATCCAATCCTCGAGCGCCTGGATCGTTTACAAAGGACGACACGACGCCCAGGCGCTTCAGGTCCTGAGTGAGCTTCGATGCGTCCGCAAGGATCACGCGGGCAAAACGCTGTGTTTCCGGATCGCTTTTGCGCGCCAACAGACATGCGGCGGAGCACAGTGAGGAGAGCGTGCCCATGAGCGCCTCCTCATTAACGAGTTCCTGAGGCAGAATAAAGCCGCTTTCACCGGAATAAACCTGCTCGGGCATATTGCCTGGAGCAAGCGCTCCTGGGAGAGATCCTTCGGCCAGATTCAAAGGGGGGTGCAAAGCCGATCCGGCATCGTGGGTTTCCATGGTGAGCGGCAACGGAGCAGCCTTGGTAACACCATGCTCTTCGGCAATCCGTTGCTCAATCTCCCGCAGTTCCTTATTGATCGCCATATAAAGTGGCGTGTCATCCATATTCTTATCGCCGGAGACGCCATAATCTCGGCGATTGATCCCATAGAACATGGGGTCCGTGGTGGCATAATTGACGAACATGACCGCGATAAACTTTTGAAACACGTTCTTATCGAACAAGTATTTACTTTGATAATTCGCGTCGTCACGCACACTGTTGATCACTTCCTGAAAGAGCTCGACAATAAACTCCCTGGCGGGAAGACCGGTTAGATCATGAATATTGGCGTAGCTGAATTCGAAGAAGTAAAGCAGATCATGCGCGTCGGCATGGCCTTCCGCCTCGGCCACGGAACTAAACACATTCAGCTTCATCATGCTGTCGAGGTTCCGCCGCGGATAGCCCCGATTGACGATGTCGAGCGCGTACGTCATGAATTCGTTGTAATCCGTGCCGAGGAAGTGCGCGCTGAAACTATGGATCTTGTCGTGAAGTTCCGCCAGACGCTTGAGCAAGTTGCCCCGCGCATCGTTTACGATCTCCATCATTTCTTCGCGGATCGGATCGTCGTCGGGAAAAAGATCCAGGGTTTCAAACGTAGTGCGGATAACCGCAAAATCATTCAAACCATCTTCCAGACACGGATATGCAATACCCAGCAACAGGTCGTCCGGAATACTCTCGATGGCGTCCGCGTTTTGAATGCCCCGTTCCGGCCCAACAAGTGCATAAAACCGATTATTGGTGGCGAGGCTTTTGATGAGCGCCACGCGTCGATTATCGCTTGAATTGAAGATTGCCATTTGTGCGGTCATTTTTCATCGATGCCTCGTTGTCAAATTGTTCCGTATTGCGCGGCTATCCGCAAAAACCCGAATCGCCGTCCGCGATTCCGCCTGACGCACAACCAGGGTTGCCATGTATGAGATGACCCGCCTAAAATCCATGACATGGGTGCGCCT